>NZ_CAJULS010000001.1 GCF_910587525.1 uncultured Oscillibacter sp.
TCATCATCCGGCTGCTGCCGCCGGAGGGCTCCTCCGCGGGGGCGGGGGCCGGGGCAGGAGCGGGAGGCGGCGCGGCCTCTTCCCCGTCGTCACTGAGGCCAAGTCCTTTCAGCAGCTCCTTGGCCAGCCTGACGGTGATGACATTCATGAACTCGCTCTCCAGCGCATCCTCAATCTTCAAGGCGAACCGCACCACTACCAGGGTGTCCTCTCCCTTGGGCAGGTGATTTTCCTTAAAGGCCTGGAGGTCTTCCAGCTCAAAGGGCTTGGGGGTGGAGATGTCCACCGGAAAGCCCAGAAAATCGCTCATAGCCGTGGCCGCCGCGCCCATCATCTGGTTCATGACCTCGCACACGGCGCTAATAGTCAGATCATTGAGCTCGAACTCCTCCTCCGGCGTCTCCGAGCCCATCAGGATATCGACAATGACCTTGATGTCCCGGCGGCGCAGCAGCATGATGTTGCTTCCCTCCAGGCCCTCCACATATTTGATTTCAACGCCCATGGCGGGCTCCAGGTTGCCGATGGTAAACTCGTCCGTGGGTACCACTGTCACCTTGGGCGTGGTGATGTCAACCCGGTGGTCCAGCAAATTGGAAACCGCTGTCGCAGAGGAGCCAAGGCTGATATTCATCATTTCGCCGAGGGCGTCGATATCCATCGGACTGAATAACTCTTTCTCCATACCGTCTATTCGCTCCTTTGCTCGGCCGGATAGCATACGTCATCTATCTTCACAGCCATATTTTTCTTATGGGTTCCCATGCGGCCTGTAAACCATTGGTAGCCGCCAATCTCCAGATAAATGGGGGAGTCTTTGGAGTATCCCAGGTCTATGACGTCTCCCACATTCAAATGATAAATATCGCTGAGATACAGCTGCGTGTTCGCCATCTCCGCCACAACCTCCAGAGTGGAGTCCTGCAGGCTGTCAAAGATTTCATCCGATTTGTCTTCAACCGCCACTTTCCGCACGGGGTTCTCCCGGCTGATCTCCGCAAAGACGGCCATCAGCATATCTCCCGGAAAGCAGATACTCATGCGGCCCGACAGATTGGTGAACTGCATCTTCAGATCCACAATCACCACGGTCTCGTCTACACCCAGCAGCTGGCTCAGCGTGGGGTTGGCGTCCGTGTGGTTATAGGTAAATCGAATGGGAACATAATTCTCCCAGCTGACGCCCAATACAGAGATAATGTCCTGCACCAGATCCTCATACAGTCTGAGCTCCAACTCCGTGTAACTGTACTCTGAATCCAGGTCGTCGTCCACCGAACCCTCGCCGCCCATCAGGCGGTCCATCATACTCAGAGCCGTTGCGGTGGAGAGGTAGAACATCACCGGCTGCTCCTGCGGGGCGTCCTTGATATCCACATCCGCCAATGCCAGCACGTCTCCCTCGGTCAAAGCGTTGGAGAACTCGTAGTAGTGCTGTTCCTCCACACTCTCCACCGTGATCTCGCAGCTCGCCCGGAGACGGGCATTCAGGCGGGAACCGATTACCCGAGAGTAGTTCTCAAAGATGCCGTTCAACATCTTGATCCGGTCCTTGGTGAACTTCCGCGGACTGGCAAAGTCGTATTTGGCGTATTTTTTCTCCTGCTCGGCAGGCGACTTTTTCAAATCCTTCTCGCCGCTGCGGACAGAATTCAGCAAAGCGTCTATTTGAGCTTGTGATAATACATCTGCCATAAGTCCCCCTGCCTGTGCTTGCTCCGCGGCAAAGCGCCGCGGACGGATTTACTGGGTCGTTGTGTAGGTCGTTGTATAATAGGTGGTCACGCCCTCGGCCTCCATCTGGAGGTCCCGGCCGCTGATAATCATCTCCACCCGGCGGTTCTGGGCCCGACCCTCGGCGGTGTCGTTGGTGGCCACCGGCCGCCACTGGCCGATACCCTCGCTGATGAGCTTCACCGGCGAGATGATGCTGTGCTCCTGAATGAAAATGACCACGTTGGTGGCTCGCTCACTGGACAGTGACCGATCTGTCTGCACTCGGTTGGGTCTCTTGGGATTGCCCTGGGCGGTATGCCCCAAAACCCGCACCTCACTGATGGAGTTGGACGCGGTGTCCAGCATGCCGCTGACCGCCTCCAGTACCGGCGTGGCCTCCGGCCGCAGATAGGAGCTCTCTCCGTCAAAGAACACGGTATCTCCAAAGGAGATGTAAATCTTTCCCCCGTCCTTAGAGGCAGTGATGGTGCTCTGCTGATCCGTCTGCTGGATATAGGCCTGAATGGCCTGGAACAGCTCCTCAATGTCCTCGTCGATCTCTGCCTGCGCCTCCATGACGCCGCCTTCATCGGCGTCGGCACTGGGGCCCTCGCCGCCCTCCGGCGTCTCTGTCGTGGTCTGCTTTGCCATGGGGTTAAAGCTCATGACCAGAGCCTCCCACTTGGCCGAGTCGATGGTGGACATGGAATAAAGCAGCACAAAGAAGCACAGCAGCAGCGTCACCATGTCGCCGTATGTATCCATCCAGTTGGCGCCGCCTCCGCCGCCGCTTTTTTTCTTTAGGGCCACTGCTTCTCACCTCTCCTCAAGTCTGTCTCACTCTCCGCCGCCCTTGCTCTCGCCCATCTCACGCTCACGCTGAGCCATGTAGGTCAAAAGGCGCTCTTTTAGGGCCTTGGGGTTCTCGCCGGCCTGAATGGCCATAACGCCCTCCACAATGATCTGCTTGCAGAGGACCTCCTCCTCGTCCCGGCCGCGCAGCAGCTGGGCCACAGGGCCGAAGACCATGTGGGCCATGATGCAGCCGTACAGCGTGGTAATCAGGGCGGTACCCATGGCGCCGCCCAGGTCGCCTGCGCCGCCTTCCACGTCCATGGACTTGAGCATGTTAATCAGACCCACCAGCGTACCCACCATGCCGAAGGCCGGGGCCACGCTGGATGCCTTGTCGTACATAGCCGCCGCGTCCTCATGGCGGGCGTTCATACACTCGATGTCATTCTCCAGAATGGCCCGCACCTTATCCTGGTCGTTGGCGTCCACGATCAGCATGATGGCCTGCTTGAAAAACGGATCCGTCTGCTCGTTGGCCTTCTCCTCCAGGGACAGCAGGCCGTTCTTACGGGCGATCTGCGCCAGCTCCACCAACTGCTCAATGTACTGCACGGGGTCGAAGACCTTGGTCTTCAGGATAATCCCGAAGTGCTTGGGCATGGCCTTCAGCATAGAGCCGGGGAAGCTGGCCGCCACAATGAACAGCGTACACCCGATGACGATCAGAATACTGGCCGCGTCGAAGAAGTTCCAGAGGTTGGCAATGTTGACCGAAAAGCTGAACTCCGGGTACACCGTCAGCGAGGTAATACAGCCGAACAGGAACACCGCCAAGGCGCCCACCAAACCAATGATATAGTTGATATTCATGTCATGGTACACCCTTTCGCCCGGAGGGTCAAGCCCGGGCCGCAAATTTTCTATCTATTCAACGCTTGTCCGTCACCGAGATTTCCCGGTGAATATCCTGGACCTTGGCGTTGTAGACGGCGATTTTATCGATGATCTCCTCCACACTTTCGCGGACGAGGTAATAATCGTGGTTCATCATGGTAATTTTGGACTCAGGAATGCATTCGATGTGCTCGATCTGTAAATGGTTCACCAGAAATTTCTCGTGGTTTCTTTTTGTCAGAAGGATCATAGCATACCGTCCTTTCCGGCGTGTCCGCCGGGGCGCCTCACGCGCCCCGGCCGGCCGCGTTGTCAAATCTCAGGTCCGGGGATTATCGCTTCATGTTGACCAGTTCCTCCAGCATGGAGTCGGTCACGGTGATGATACGGGTGTTGGCCTGATAGCCGCGCTGGGTGGTGATAAGCTCAGAGATCTCGGTGGCCAGGTCCACGTTAGGGGCCTCCAGGAAACCCACCATCAGCGAGGTGGAACCGCCGCTGTTGAGGCGGGACTCCTCAGGCAGGTCGCTCTCGCTGGCCGGGTCGCCCTGGTTGCCATCGTTCTCATCGCGGTACAGGCTCTGGATGCTGCCGTTGACATACTTCATGCCCTTGACCACGTTGCCCTCGGCGTCATAGGTCATAACCTCCTTGGCCGCGCCGCCCAGCATGGTGACGCTCAGGTCGCCGGAGCCGGCGCTGGCGTTGTAGTAGGAGTTGCCGATGTGGCTGACGCCGTTGGGGTTGGTCACATTGCCAATGGCGATATAGCCGATGACGATATCCTCTTTGGTGTTCTTGGTCCTGGCGGTGATGCAGCCCGTTCCTGCGTCAATGGTAATGTTGTCGATGCTGGCGGGGGGGAGGGGCTCTGTGGTAGTGGTGGCGGTTCCGTCGGCGCCGGTTCCGGTGACCGTCTTTTCCGCGTCCTTAATCTTAATGCCTGCGATGCCTCCGTCCGCACCCGCCTCCTTTAAGCATTGGGGCCAGCGGACCACATTGCGGTACTCCCACTTCACGCCCTCCGCGTAATCCTCCCCGTTTTGGTTCGGTATGCCGTCGGCGTCCAGGTCCTTAATCTCAAGGCCAGTCTCGATATCTACCGGCACATTCTCCATGCGGGGCGCCCGCAGGGGAACCAGCTGGTCGCTGATGATGGGCTCGCCGCTCTCCTCATCGATGCCCACGCACAAAAAGCCATACACGCAGCCCTGGTTGCCGTCCACGAAATAGCCCTGGGCATCCTGGTGAAAATCGCCCACCCGGCTCAGGTTCAGGCTCTTAAAGCTGTTGGGGTTGGTGGGGTCGATAATCTGCGCCACATCCTTGTCGCCCACCAGGAAAAAACCGTCGCCCGAGATGGCCACATCCGTGGGGTTGCCGGGGTTGTAGGTGGAAGAGGACATATCCAGGTCGATGCTGGCCACCATGGAGCCGTAGCCCAACTGGGAGGGGTTCTTGCCGCCCACCACCTGGGTGCCGTCGCTGCCGCTGCGGTACATGCTGTACACGCTGTCCCGGAACACGGTGCGCTGGGTTTTGTAACCCTGGGTGTTGACGTTTGCCACATTGTTGCCGATGACGCTCAGCTTCTGCATGTGCGCCTTCAGGCCGCCAATGGATGCGTACATTGATCCAGTCATAGGAAAAAATAGTCTCCTTTCGATTTCTGGCGCCGTCCGCGCCCCGTCAGTCGGGCGGGGCGCGAAGGCCTCCGAAAAACCGGTCCTGCCTTCTGTAAAATTTACAGGAACACGGCGCCGTCAATGTTGGTAAACACGCTGTCTTTCATCTCATCCTGTGTAATAGCCGTGATGACTTTTGCGTGGGGCACGTTGATGATAAACGCTTTTTCGGCGTCCATGGCCAGGATGTTGGTCGCGCCCTTGGCCTGGGCCCGCACCATGCTACCCCGGATCTGATCCATCAGACTGGGGGTAATCTCGATGCCCCGCTCCTCAGCTCGGGTCATCGCGTGCTTGGAAAACGCCACGTCCTGGGCCGGAGCGGTCCTTTGCAGCTCCTGCTGCAGCATCCCGCCGAAGCCGCCGCCCTGCATGGCCCGCTGGGCCGCCGCGGATACTGGCTGTTGGACCGCGCCCTGTCTCAATACCCGTTCGATCATCTCATATCACGCCCCCTGGTCATCAGGAGAGCCGTCTCCGCCGTTATAGTCTGAGCCGTTCCCGTCGGGCTTCTGGGTCTGTTCAGGCTTCTTCGTTTCGTCGGGCGTTTCATCAGGCTTCTCGGTCTCGCCGGGTTTCTCCGTATCCTCGACCTTGTCGTCGTCCTCCTCTTCCTTCTTGGGAGGCAGCTTGCCCACGGCCAGGATCTCGCTCATCTGGTAGTACTCGTTGTTGTCGACAAAAATCACCTGGCTGCCGTTCATGGTGCCCGTACCGGTGACCTGGCCATAGCTCTCCTGGAGGTTGCCCTCGGAGTCGTACTTTCCCACGGTGACGTACTGTTCCACCAGAGACGCCGCGTAGCTCATAACGGAGGCGTCGGTCAGCGTGGCGATGGTCTCTACCATCTGCATCTGGATCATCTGATTCAGCATGTCGGAGGTGTCCACCGTCTCGTCAATGCCCTGGTTGGTGAGCTGTGTGATCATCAGCATGATAAAGTCGGTCATATCCAGGTTCAGGTTGTCGCCCTTCTTCTGGATCTTGATGTTTTTATTGGCTACCGCGCTGCTGCCATAGATGCTGCTGAGATCACCCGATGAAAAATCTGCCATTGTCTCACTTCCTTTCCGGTGTGTCTCTTACTCCCCGTCCCCGGGGACCAAACCCAGGCGCAGCTGGTGGAGGAAATCCTCACCGCTCCGCTGTTCCTGGCGGCGCTCCTGCTGCCCATGCTCCTGCTGTCCGCGGCCCTGCCGGCCGTCGTCATAGAAATTCTGCTGCTGGCTCTCCTGCTGGCGGGGAACCTCCACCTGGACCTCCTGCCGCGCGTCTCTGCCCAGCATGGCCATCAGGTTGTCGGCGCTCCGCTCCAGAAGGCCGCGGGTCTGGCTGCTCTCTGCGTGAAGTGCTACGTGCAGCGTCCCGTCCTCCCGGAGGGTCACCTCCACGGTCACCTTGCCCAGGCTCTCGGGGGCCAGCTGAATCTCTACACGGGTGTCTCCGGCGTCCAGCGCCTCGGCCAGCTTGGGCGCGATCTGGTCCTCCACAGGGGTCTCCTCCGCCACAGGGGCCTCGCCCACCTTCACGGGGATCTCCCGCACGTCCCGGAACACCGGGGCCTCGGCCATCCCCTCCTCAGGGGTATCCTGATCGCCGGTCTCCTGCCCGGCTCCGCTGGTCTCGCCGGTGGTCGCCTTGACCTCCAGCTCCATGCCGGTATCCTCCGCAGTCTGGGGCTGCGCCTCCACGGGCTTCGCCTGCTCCTGGGGCAGCTGTTCCACGGCCTCCTCCGCGCCCTCCTCGGGCACGATCTCCGCCGCCTCAGCCGTTACGGGGGCAGCTGTCACCGGGACATCCGCTGTCTCTGTAACGATCTCCACATTGGATACATCCGCCACTGCAGTCTCCGCCATCTCCTCCGGCGCTGTCACCTGCTCCACCGGAACCACCGGGTTCTGCATCACCGCCATGGCCGCCAGGGCCATCTGGTTTTCCAGCTCCTTAGGGTCCTCTGCCGCCGTGATCTGGCCCTCCCCGGTCTGGGGCTGATCCTGCACCGCAGTCTCCGTCTTGGTCCCGGTCTCGCCGCTTTGTCCGGCGGCCTGCTTCATCTGGCTTTGGAAGCTGTCCTTTTCCTGAGACTGGGCAGGTTTGGACGGCTGGCGCTCCGGCATGGCCGGCATCATGTTCAGCATGCTGTTGTATACCTGATCCATCTCTCTTTCACCTCCTTCCGAATATCATATGTATATTCCAAACGGCGGTTTTATGCGCCGCATTGGACCCATAACCCCGGAGCGGAGCGCTCCGGACGCCCCGTCAGGCGTTGGCGGCGTTGATCCGCATGGTGCTGACGAACTCCTCGATAAAAGCCTCTTCGCTCTTCGCCTCCGCCTTGTGATAGGCGTCCAGCTTCTTCTCCTTCAGCTTTTCAATAGAGGAGGTATCCTTCTTGGCCTCCACTACCCTTTCCCGCTTCTTCTCCTCTTCCGCCCGCAGCTCCTCCAGCCGTTGGGTCTGACGCTGGATCTCCTGCTCCGCAGCCCGCAGGCCGTTCTGGTACATCAGCGCCTCGGTGAGAACCAGTCCCTCCTCCGCCCGGCGGCGGTATTCGGCGTTGTACTCCCGGTACTCCTGCCAGAGGTCTTCCAGCAGTGTCTCCTGCTCCCGCACCGCGGCCAGGGCCAGGGCGTGTTCGCCCTGGAGTGCCTCCAGCACCTGCTGCTTGTAGGAGAGGACCGTGTCCAGAGAGAATTTAAACTTCTTCAACCGGTTTCAGCCTCTTTTCTCTTGATTGGTAAAATCTATTTCAATATGGCCCGCATCCTGGCGACGCACTGGTCATAGCTGAACGCCTCGTTGACATCCTGGGTCAAAAACTCGTTGACTGCGTCAATTTTCGACAACGCATAGTCAAGGTTGCGGTTGGTCCCCGGCTTATAGGCGCCGATGGCCACCAGATCCGCGTTCTTCTCATACACGCTCATAATATCCCGAATCCGGGAGGCCAGCTTCCGGTGCTCCGGATCCACGATCTCCACCATCAGACGGGAGATGCTGGCGCTGACGTCGATGGCCGGGTAGTGGTTGCCGTTAGCCAGAGCCCGGGAGAGGACGATGTGCCCGTCCAGGATACCCCGGACCGTGTCGGCGATGGGTTCGTTGGTATCGTCGCCCTCCACCAGTACAGTATATACGCCGGTGATGGAGCCCTTGTCAAAATTGCCGCTTCGCTCCAGGAGCTTGGGCATCTCCGCGTACATGGAGGGGGTGTAACCTCTGGAAACCGGCGGTTCGCCAATGGCAAGGCCGATCTCACGCTGGGCCATGGCGAACCGGGTCAGGGAGTCCATCATCAGGAGCACGTCGTACCCCTGGTCCCGAAAGTACTCTGCAATGCCCGTGGCCACGCTGGGACATTTCATCCGCAGCATGGCGGGCTGGTCGCTGGTGGCCACCACCAGCACGGAGCGGCGCATTCCCTCCTCGCCCAGGTCCTTCTGGACGAATTCCAAAACTTCCCGTCCCCGCTCGCCCACCAGGGCGATGACGTTGATGTCGGCTTTCACATTTTTAGCAATCATACCCATCAGCGTGGACTTGCCCACGCCGGAGCCGGCAAAAATGCCGATTCTCTGGCCCTTGCCGATGGTAATCATGCCGTCTATGGCTTTTACGCCAAACTCCATGCGCTCCCGAATAGGGGGACGCTGGAGGGGGTTGACATAGGAGCCGCTGACGCAGTAGGGATCGCCGCCGTCAAAGGGCGCCTTGCCGTCGATGGGCTGGCCCATGGCGTTGATGATGCGGCCCCGGAGAAACTCTCCTACCCGCAGCGTCAGCTGCCGTCCGGTGTTTCGGACAAAGTTTCCGGCGGAGATGCCGTTCATGTCCGAGTAGGGCATCAGCAGGATGTGGTCATTCTTGAAGCCCACCACCTCCGCAGTAACCTGCCCGCCGGAGTCGCCGTTGTAGATCCGGCAGATGTCTCCCACGGCCGCGTGGCCGCCGGAGGCCTCGATGGACATGCCCACAATATTCTCGATCTTTCCTGTCAGGCTGTACGTTTCCGCGTTATAGACCTGGCGGATCATCTGTCGGAACATGGAACCCTCCGCCTAAATTCAGATTGGTGTCCATCCCGCCGGTAGGCGTGTCGGACAGCATCGTTCGGATGTTGTTCAGCTGGGTGGCCGCACTGGCGTCAATGATCTCGTCCGGCATCTCAATGACGCAGGTGCCGGCTTCGTCGTCCGCCATGGGGATGATGCGCACCCGCCCGGACAGGGCGGACAGCGCCGACATCAGGGACTGCGGGATCTTCACCAGCTGTTTGGCGTCACATTCGGCGATATAGATGTGAACCCACTCCCGCCGCTTGCGCTTGTCGATAGCGGTCTGAATCATCCGGCAGATAACCTCGGAACTGCTCTTCAGGCTGACGCTCACAACTTTTTCAGCGATGGCCAGAGCCAGGTCCCGCAGCTCCTCCACATTGTCGTCCATCTGGCGGTCCAGCGCCTGACCAGCCCGCTCCAGAAACTGAGCCACCTCAGCCTCCTGGGCCTGGGCCTGGTGCTCCCGGGCCTCGCGGCCCTCCTCCAGAGCCTGCTGGACGCCCAAGGCAACGCCCTCGGCCCGCCCGGCCTCCAAGCCCGCCCGGCGGCTCTCCTCCAGGATAACCGCAGACTGCTCCTGGGCCTCCCGCCGGGCCGTCTCCAGGATCTCCGCCGCCCGCTGCTCCGCATCCCGCAGAATTTGATCCGCCTGAATCTGGGCGTAGCTGACGGGGTCCTGGGCAGGCTGGGACCCTTTTGCCGCGGACTCCGCCACAGGGACTGTTTCCGTCTCCGGCTCCGCTTCCGCTGAAACTCCGGCTGGCGGCGGCTCTGGAGCGGTCTCCGGCTCTGCAGTCACCAGCTCCCCAGCGTCCGGAAAGCGGTAGGGCTCTGCCTTTGGGCGAGATATGAATTTCCAAACACTAGGCAATGATATCGTCCTTTCCGCCCTTCAGGATAATGATCTCTCCCTTTTCCTCCAAACCGCGGATGATTCCCACAATTCTCTGCTGGGCCTCCTCTACGTCCTTCATGCGGACATTGGAGGTGATCTCCAAGTCGTCCTTGATATTCTGCGCCATACGGCTGGACATGTTGGTAAACAGCTTGTTGGCCACCTCGGCGTTGGCCGCCTTGAGGGCCAGCACCAGGTCTCTGGGGTCGCAGTCCCGCACAAAGCGCTGGACAGACCGGTCGTCCATGGTGATGATATCCTCGAACACGAACATCCGCTTGCGGATCTCGTCGGCCAGCTCCTGGTCGTAATCGGACAGCCCGTCGAAGATGTTTTTCTCGCTGGTGCGGTCCAGGTTGTTCATGACGCTGGCCACATAGTCTACGCCGCCCACCTTGATATTGGAGGTGACCATGATATTGTCGAACTGGCCGCGCAACTGGCTTTCAATGATCTTCACGGCGGTGGGGGACACACCCTCCAGCTTCGCCATGCTCTTGACCACCTGCACCTGCCGGCTCTCGTCTAGGCTGGCCAGCACGTCCGCTGCCTTGTCCGGGTCCACGTGGGCCAGTACCAGGGCGATGGTCTGGGGCCGCTCATTGCGCAGGGTGGACACCATGGATTTCACATCCACTTTATCCATAAAGGAGAAAGGCCGGTGCTTCAGGGACTTGGTGACCTTGCCCAGCATCTCCTCTGCCGCCTGAGGTCCGTAGGCCTTCTCCAGGACCGCTCTGGCGTATTCCAGACCGCCCTCGGTGACCGCCTTATTGCTCAGGCACATCATGTAGAACTCGTTGAGAATCTCCTCGGTAATCTCCGAGTCTAGGATTCCCATCCGGGCCACCTCAAGAGTCAGCTGCTCGACTTCCTCAGGCTCCATAAACCGGTACAGGAGGGACGCCTTCTCCGCGCCCAGGGCGACAACCACTGCCGCGGCCTTCTGTGCGCTGGTGAGCTCCACCTTGGGCTTTTGCTTCTGCTTCGCGGCGGGTTTCGCCTGCGCTGCCGTTGCCGCCTCAGCCATCGTCGTCCCCTCCTCTCAGCCAGTTCCGGACCATCTGCGCCGCAATCTCCGGGTTCTCGCTGGCGAACTGCCGGATGTCCTTGCGCAGCTGCATACTCTGTTCGGTCTGAATCTCCATCACATCGGCGCCGTTGTCGTCGGTGGCCTGGCCGCCCAGGCCCACCGCCGCCAGCAGGGCGTCCACCTCGCTGGCCTGCGCCTCCGCTTCCTGGGCCTCCAGTCTCTTCCGGCGCCGCCGGCGGGCCAGCAGAATCACCACCAGCAGGATGATAAACAGCAACAGTCCGCCTGCCGCCGCGATCAGTACCCACAGGGGGATGCCGGCGATCTCTATATCCAAGATGCCGGGAACCGGCGCGGGAGGCTCTTCCCGGAAGAAGGGATAGGAGATGACGGAGATGCGCCCGTCCAGGATCTCCAGGCCGCTTTCCTCGTCCACCTCGCCGTAGATGCCCGCCGCCCGGGCCACATGCTGCTGCCACGCCGCCGTGTCTACGTTGCCGGCGGTAGTGGAGTTGATGCTCACCGCCACCGAGCAGTCCTTCAAATAGCCGGCGGTGGTGACGATGTGCTTTTCACTGCGGGAGTTGTCGTAGTCAATCTGTCCGCTGGCGTCCGCCGCGGACTCCGTCCCGTCCAGGTTGGGGGTGTTCTCCACGTACTGGGAGAAATCCTGGTTGGGGATGTTGGAGTTCGACTCCGTGCCCACTACACCGCCGACGGTTTCGTCGCCGTCCCGGTTGTAGGACCACTGGTAGATCAAAGATCCGATGATGCCCCGGCCGTTGGTCTCGCCGTTCTGGGCGTACTCCGGCAGGTATACGTCCACCCGGTTCTCGGTGACGTTGCCCACCTCTACCACGCAGTTGACGGCCACGTCCACATTCTCCTCGCCGAAGGCGGGCGCCAGCACCTGCATGACCTGGGTGCGGATCTTGTTGGACTGCTCCTCCTCCAGCTGCATTTTCAGGGCGGAGGCGTCGCTGTCGGCGGTGAGGCTTCCGCCGCTGTATGTATTTCCGTAGTCGTCCGTGATGCTGACCCGGCTGATCTCCAGCCCCTGAAGGGAGTTGCTCACAAACTCCCGGATGGCCGCAGCCTGCTGGGTGGTGAGCTTTTTGCCGTCCCGCATGGACACCTTCACAGCGGCGGTTGCGTTGACCACGTTGCCGCTGTCCAGGATATAGCCCCGGTCCTCGCCGGGCGTCAGGCTGACAACGGCGTCCTGCACATTCTCAAAGCTGCGAATGGTCGCCCGCAGCTTCTCCTCCAGGTCCATCAAAATGGCGGTGTTCCGCTCCTGGTTGGTGGAGAGGGCACTGAGATTGTCAAAATACTTCGTCTGGCCGGACTGGAACACGTTCTCCATCAGCACCCGGGCCTGCAGCTGGCTCTGCTGGCTCTCCAGCACCAGGATCGTGTCTCCGTTCTCCACTTTGTAATCCCGGACTCCCCAGGCCTCCAGGAGCTGCAGCACACTGGACATCTCATCCATGCTCACATTGGTGACCAGCGTGGAGTACGGCTTGTTGTTCAGAACGATTACCAGGATAACGGCGAGAACCACCAGCGCCGCAGCGGCCGCGATGTAGATCTTCTTGGAGATCTTTTTCAGCCGCTCCCAGACCTTGCCCCAAATGGCCTTGGCCTTATCAACTACCTTGTTCAAACGCCGTCACCTCCTTCTCCCGTCTTGTTTCTTTCATCTCTCCAAAACTCCGTGCCGTGAAGATCCCGCTCAGAATCCGCCGGCAAATACTCAAGCACGACAAATAGGGGGAGGCCTTCCCCCTATTTGTTTCACATCAGAGACTGATCCTCGTCAGCTCGGAGTAGGCATCCAGCGCCTTGTTCCGCAGCTGGATCAAAAGGTCCAGCGCGATGGACTCTTTCTCGGCGGCAATGGTTTCCGCGGCAGGGTTATCCAGCTGTCCCGTAGACAGCAGGTATTGGGCCTCCCGCACCTCCAGATCGGCCTGCTTCACATTGTCGATGGCAGACTGGAACACTGCCCCAAACAGGCTCTGGTCCCCCCGGACCGCTTCCACCGGCTTGGCGCTCTTGACTCCGGAAATCGGCGCCAGCTGTTCAATGGGTGTAATCATAGCTCAATTCCTCCCCGCGCTTACTTGCCGATCTCCAGTCCCTGGGCGATCACAGTTTTTAAGGTATTAAAGGCCGTCACGTTAGAGGCGTAGGCCTGGGCGGCCGCCATGGCGTCCGTCATCTCCTTGACCATGTCTACGTTGGGCATCTCCACATATCCCTCCTCGTTGGCGTCGGGGTGGGTGGGATCGTAGACCAGGGGCAGATCAGAGGGGTCCTCCACAATGTTCGTCACCCGCACGCCGCCGGCTGTGGTCTTCCCGCTGGCGGGGGCCAGGCCGTAGGCCGCCCGGGCCATGGCGGCCCGGAAGCCGTCCTTCCCCGTCTCGGCCTCAAACACCACCACCTTGCGGCGGTATGGGCCCTCTCCGTTCTCCACCCGGGTGGTGGTGGAGTTGGTCACATTTTCCGCAATAACATCCAGCCGCAGCTGCTGGGCCGTCAGTCCGGAACCCACGATGTTCATGGTGCTTAAAAAACCCATAATGCTCTCCATTTCCCGCCGGATGGCAGCCCGGCGCGCAGTCAGCTCAGTTCTACCTCGCAAAACTTTCCTGAAATATTCCTAAAATTCATCCCCGGACCGCCGCGTGCAGCAGCTTTAGATCGCTGTTGATGGCGTTAAGCACGTAGCGCATCTGATAGGCGTTGCGCATGGCCTCCACGCTCTGGGCAGTGACGTTGACGCCGTTCTCGTCCATGCGGGTGGAATCCAGGTGCTCGGTCACAGCGAACTCCGACTCCTCCAGCACCTGCCGCACGGTCTGCCGGGGCTTTATGCCCGAGCGGGCCGTCTCCAGCTTGGACTGGATCGTCTCCTCAAAGGTGACCACCTTGGCTTTGTAATTGGGCGTCTCGGCGTTTGCAATGTTGTCCAGAATGGCCGCCTGCTTCGTCCACAAAAAGCCCAGGGACTTCTCCATCAATAAAAAGGAATTGGTCGACAGAAAATCCAATTTAACCCCTCCCAAAAACGATAAAAACAATGAAAAAGATTATAGTGTGCCATCTCGCGGTTGATTTGAACTTCTACCGCATGGTACACTATAACAGTACTTTTTCAAAATAATAATTGCCACCCCCGCTGGAATTCCTCATGTGCCGCCGCCCCCGGAGAAACCCGCGGCGGGAAGAGGCTCATGCGCAGAACAATTTTTCCTTGTCTATTATAGCGCGGACTATCTGGAAAATGCAAGAGGTTTTTCCGCATTTCCACCTTCCATATTTTTGATTTTCAAAAAAATGAACATATTATAATTCTGTTTTCGATTCATTATCATTCCGTTTTTTTGGAATTTTCACAAAAAAATCCGTTTTTAAAGTGGATTTTCGTGACGCTTTTTTTGCCTATTCGTTTTTTTGTATACTCTTCCATATATTCCTTTTTCTGCGGTATGCCTTTCGGCAAAAACGTCAGTTTGGCGAATCACGTTTAATATTTGACATAAATCGAGAACCGGCTCTTTAATTTTTCACCCTTTTCACAATACAACTGCTTGCCAGTTTCTATTTCTTATGGTAAGATGGGCGTGGAATTTTATCCTTCCCCAACGTCCACTGGCAGCGAGTACCATGTTTAAATTTAAGGATGTGACTCTGCACATATGAAACAGACCCGAAAAGAAAAGATTTTAATTGTAGACGACTCTGAGCTGAACCGGGCGATCCTCGCCGATATGCTGGGAGAGGAATATGACATTGTAGAGGCAGAAAACGGCCTGGAGGGCGTTGGTATCCTCCAGAAGATGGGCACAGATCTCTCTCTGGTCCTGCTGGACATCGTCATGCCGGAGATGGACGGCTTCGGCATGCTGGACATCATGCACCAGAACCACTGGATCGACGACATCCCCGTCATCATGATCTCCGCCGAGAGCGGCTCCAGCCACATCGAGCGGGCCTATGAGCTGGGAGTCACAGACTTCATCGCCCGTCCCTTTGACGCGCTGATCGTCCACCGCCGGGTGGTGAACACCATTCTGCTCTACGCCAAGCAGAAAAAGCTGGTGGGCATGGTGGCAGACCAGATCTATGAGAAGGAGCGCCAGGGCAACCTGATGATCGACATTCTCAGCCACATCGTGGAGTTCCGCAACGGCGAGAGCGGCCTCCACGTGCTCCATGTCCGCACCCTGACGGAGCTGCTGCTGCACAGACTCTCTCAGAAGACGGACCGCTACAGCCTCACCCCCGCGGAGATCAGCATCATCACCACCGCCTCCTCCCTTCACGATATCGGCAAGATTGCCATTGACGAAAACATCCTCAACAAGCCCGGCAGGCTGACGGATGAGGAGTTCGCCGTGATGAAGACCCACACCACCGTGGGTGCGGATATGCTGGAAAATCTCCCCATCCACCAGCACGACCCCCTGGTGAAGGTGGCCTACCAGATCTGCCGCTGGCACCACGAGCGCTACGACGGCCGGGGCTATCCTGACGGACTGAAGGGAGACGACATCCCCATCTCCGCCCAGGTGGTTGCTCTGGCGGACGTGTACGACGCCCTTACCAGCGTGCGCGTATACAAGCCGCCCTTCCCCCATGACGAGGCCGTTCAGATGATCCTGGACGGCAAGTGCGGCACTTTCAATCCCCTGCTGCTGGAGTGTCTCCAGGAAAACTCTGAAATCATCCGCTCCGGCCTTGCCGGCAGCGACTCACAGACTCAGCGGGACCAGCGGGAGATGCGGAATATCTCCCAGGAGATGCACCGTTATGAGGAGCTCACCGCCTCGGAGCGCACGCTCCAGCTGCTGGAACACGAGCGGATGAAATACAGTTTCTTCGCCGCCATGACCCAGGAGATTCAGTTCGAATACACTGCCTCCCCCGCCATGGTGACCATCTCCGCCTGGGGTGCGGAGAAACTGGGCCTGGGGGAGACCGTTATGGACCCGCTCCACAACGACGACGTTCTGTCTCTGATGGCCCCGGAGTGGACCCAGGGCCTGTCCAACGCCCTGCACAGCACCTGTCCGGATCAGCCGGTGGTGACCTACGACTGCCAGCTGAACCTGAACGGCGAAATACGCTGGTTCCGGATTGTGGCCCGGGCCACCTGGTCCGCCGACGAGCCTGCCCGTTACATGGGCGCCATCGGCAAGGCCATCGACATCCACGACTCCCGGATGAAGCTCCACGCCCTGGAGCAGATGGCCTCTCACGACACCCTCACTGGCCTTTTGAACCACGCCTACGCCAAAAAGCGCATATTGGAGCGGATCGAAAGCCGGCCCACCGGCAGCTTTGCCCTGGCCATTTTCGATCTGGACCACTTTAAGTCCGCCAACGACACCTATGGGCACTCCTTCGGCGACCATGTTCTGACCTATGTGGCGGAGAAGCTGCGCCAGAGCATCCGCGACGGCGACATTGCCGCCCGGGTGGGCGGGGACGAGTTCCTCATCTTCCTCGAACACAAGGGGGACGTGGAGCCGGTGGTGTCCCGGATCTTTGAAGCCCTCTGCGGTACATACGAAGATTTCACCATTTCCGTCAGCATGGGCATTGCCCCGACATCCACGGCGGGCTGCGACTATGAAACCCTGTTTCACGCGGCGGATCAGGCCCTGTACACCGTAAAGCGCGGCGGCCGGGGACAGTACCGTTTTTATGACGAATCTATGAAACAGACGCTCTCCGCCATCTCCCCCATTGACAGCGGCGGCGGGGCGGACACCGCTTCGGCGGATCAGAAAGGAGAAGGGCAGACATGACATTGCAGGAATGCTACGCCGCCATGGGCGGCAACTATGAGGAAGTCCTCGGGCGCCTTCGCAGCGACCGCCTGATCCAGAAATTTGTGCTGAAATTCATGGACGACGGCAGCTACCAGCTGCTGCTGGATTCCATGGCCTCCCAAAACTATGAAGACGCCTTCCGGGCCGCCCACACCATCAAGGGCGTGTGCCAAAATCTGGGCCTCACCCGGCTGCTGAACTCCAGCGGCCAGCTCAGTGAGGCCCTGCGCCACGGCTATACTCCGGAGGCGGACAGTCTCGCGGAGCAGGTGGGCCGGGACTATCAGGACACCGTCGGTGCCATCCGGGCCTTCCAGGCGTCCGCCGGAATATGATGCAAAGCAGCGTCATCCGCGGACACGGAGGTACTGACACATGAACAAAAACAAAAAAACGCTCCGCTTTCTGATGGTGAGCCTTATCGCCGTCTCGCTTCTCTGCGTCTGCATCTTTTCCTTTCTGGCGTTCTATATGAACCAGCGGAGCGGAGACACCATCAGCAACGTGGGCAGGATCTATATGTCCGGCATGAGCCAGCAGATCTCCATGCACTTTGAGACCACCATGGACCTGCGGCTGAGCCAGGTGGAGGCCCTGGTGGAGACCAACCATCCCGGCTCCAAGGACCAGGACATTTTGATGGAGGAGCTGGTTTACAGCGCCAGGGCCCGGGGCTTTGAGCACTTGGCCCTCTACTCCACGGACGGCAGCTTTGAGACCCTCTACGGCAGCAACCTGGCCGTGACCGACCCGGAGCCCTTTCTGAACTCCCTGAATGCCGGCGAAAAAAAGATCGCCGTGGGCACCGATCCGTCCGGAAACCGCCTGGTCCTGATGGGCGTCCCCTCCGTCTATCCCATGTCCGGCGGAAAGACCTGCGCCGCCCTGGTGGCGGCCCTGCCGGTGGATTACATCAGCGATACGCTCTCCCTTGACAATGAGGACGGCATGATGTACTCCCATATCATCCGGCAGGACGGCTCCTTTGTCATCCGCAGCGGTGATGCATACAGGGACAACTACTTTGACCGGATTTACGCCATCTACGACGAGTTGGGCGGCCGCGATGCCGTCCGGCATATCCAGGAGCTCCAGACCGCCATGGACGCGGGAGAGGACTACTCCACTGTGCTGGTTATCGGCAAGGAGCGCCGCCACCTGCTCTGTACCAAGCTGCCCTACTCGGAGTGGTATCTGGTGGTGGTTATGCCCTACGGCTCTTTGAATGAGGAAATCATCCATCTCGGCCACCAGTGGAGCTCTATGGCCGTCGCCGGGTGCGCAGTGGTGCTGGCCGCGCTGCTGCTGATCTTTTTCCGGTACATTCAGATCACCAAGCAGCAGATGGCCGAGCTGGATCAGGCCCGGCAGGACGCAGTCTTTGCCAACAAGGCCAAAAGTGAGTTCCTTTCCAATATGAGCCATGACATCCGCACGCCTATGAACGCCATCGTGGGCATGACGGCCATTGCCACAGCCAATATTGATAACCAGCAGCAGGTACAGCACTGTCTGAAAAAGATCGCCCTGTCCAGCAAGCACCTGTTAAACCTCATCAACGACGTACTGGACATGTCCAAAATCGAAAGCGGGAAGATGACGCTGAACCTTGACCAGCTCTCCCTGCGGGAGATGATGGACGGCATTGTCAACATCGTCCAGCCCCAGGTGCGGGCCAAGCAGCAGCAGTTTGACATCTTCATCCATGACATTGTGTCGGAGAACGTCTGCTGCGACAGTGTGCGGCTGAACCAGGTGGTCCTGAACCTTCTGTCCAACGCCGTGAAATTCACGCCGGTGGAGGGCAGCATTCATATCGCTTTGTACCAGGAGCCCTCCCCCAAGGGTGAGGACTTCATCCGCACCCATCTGCTGGTAAAGGACAGCGGCATTGGTATGTCCCCGGAGTTCCAGGCAAAAATCTTCGACTCCTTCTCCCGGGAGGACAACCGCCGTGTCCAGCGGACCGAGGGCACTGGTCTGGGCATGGCCATCACCAAATTTATTGTGGACGCCATGGGCGGCACCATCCAGCTCCACAGCGAACAGGGCAAGGGAACTGAGTTCCATGTGACGCTGGACCTGGAAAAGACCACCGTGGAGGAGGCGGACATGGTCCTGCCGGACTGGAACATGCTGGTGGTGGATGATGACAAGGAGCTGTGCGAGAGCACGGTGGCCTCCCTGAAGTCCATCGGTCTCCACGCCGAGTGGACCCTGGACGGCGAGAGCGCCGTCCGCATGGCGGAGGAGCGCTTCCTGCGGCATGACGGCTATCACATCGTCCTGCTGGATTGGAAACTGCCCGGCATGGACGGCATTGAGACCGCCCGGGAGCTGCGCCGCCGTCTGGGCGAGAATATCCCCATCCTGCTGATCTCCGCCTATGACTGGGGCGACATTGAGGCGGAAGCCAAAAGCGTCGGCATTAGCGGCTTTATTTCCAAGCCCCTGTTCAAATCCACTCTCTTCTACGGTCTGCGTCCCTTTGTGGACATCGGCGAAACGGCACCGGAGATCCTGCCCCAGGAGCACGAGGCCGATTTCACCGGCAGGCGCATCCTGCTGGCGGAGGACAACGAGCTCAACTGGGAGATTGCTGACGAGCTGCTCAGCAGTCTGGGACTGGAGCTGGACTGGGCGGAAAACGGCAAAATCTGCGTGGAGAAGTTCAGCGCCGCCGCCCAGGGGTATTACGACGCGGTCCTCATGGACCTGCGGATGCCCATCATGACGGGCTATGAGGCCACTCAGGCCATCCGGGCCCTGGACCGCCCCGACGCTTCTCTGCCCATCATCGCCATGACCGCCGATGCCTTTTCCGAGGACATTCAGCGGTGTTTGGACGCGGGCATGAACGCCCACATCGCAAAACCCATCGATCTTCGGGAGGTCTCCCGCCTGCTGGAGAAATATTTCCATCCCTAAAGCTGTCCATTAGGCTGTCAAAAAAGACCAGGGGCTTTTTTGACAGCCTGTCTAATATTTCTCATCCGCTCTGTCTCCCGAAAATGTGCCGCTGTGCGGCATTCCGGGCCGTATAAGGGCTCCGTATTTGACTTCGTGCGGTCCCCAGTCCGCCGGCTGGAGAGGAAGGCCACCCTCCTTTTCAGCCGCATTAACTATACACATAAGGCGGCGGGCTTTACTGCCCGGTATCTTTTTTGTTTCTCCATTCGACAAATTCTGATAAAATTCGACAAAAACCTTGTTTTTATCCATTCCTTTTGCTATCCTGTTATTGTCGCAGGCATTGTTTTCCATGGTTTTTCATCCCGTCCGCGGCAAATGCTACTGCCAACGCTGGAACCTTGCCTCAGCCGCCTGAAAGGAGTTTGCCATGGAACCTCATTATATGCAACCTGAGTCCCTGTTTCCCGCCATTACCGCCCAGTTGCGGGCGGCCCTCGGCACCTTTCACTTGGCGGCTTTGCAGGCAGTCCCACCCGAAGCCCGGGAGAAAGACCCGGACCTGGACCGCAGGGCCGCTGTCATGGACCAGAGCTACTACCGGCTGCTGCGGCTGGTAAATCTTCTCTCCGCCGCCGCCCTTTCGGATGACGCCCCCCTCTCTCTCCAGAACCGGGACCTGGTGGAACTGGTAGGGGATGTCTGCGACCGGGCCGGCGGCCTGGCCCGGCTGCTGGGATTGGAAGTGCGGTTTTCCTGCACACTTCCCCGCCACATCTGTGCAGTGGAGCCCCAACTGTTGGAACAGCTGCTTTTCCACCTGCTCTCCAACGCCTTCAAATTTACTCCACCCGGCGGCACTGTTACTGTGGAGCTGCGGGCACAAACCAAGCGGGTCCTCCTCTCCGTCACCGACACCGGTCAGGGCATTCCCCCGGAGCGCCTGACCTCTCTGTTTGACGGTTATCTCCATACAGACCGCCAGGACCTCGCCCCCCCCCACGGCCTGGGGCTGGGCCTGTCTCTGTGCCGCCGGATCGCGGCGCGCCACGGCGGCATGCTGATGGCGGAATCCCAAATGGGCAAGGGCAGCCGTTTCACCCTCTCTCTGCCGGACCGGCAGGTGGACGGCACGGTGTCCGACATCCCCTTTGACTATACCGGCGGCTTTAACCACACCCTGCTGGCCCTGGCGGATGCTCTGCCCGTTCAGGCATTTCTCATCTGCAATCAGGATTAGGCCTTGTTTGAAAATGTCAAAACGCCCAGGCCACGGCTCTTTTCCGCTGTACCGCGTTAAAAATTTTGAAGAGCACAAAGTATCCCTGCGAATTTTTGTCTTGCCCGGTAAAAAGATCTCTCACCGTTGGCCATTCCGCCTTTTATCAAACAAGGCCTAGTCCGAAAACCGGCAGGTCAGACGGCGGATATGGATATCTTGAACACGAAAATGCCGGAGAGAATTTGCCGGGCGCCCTCATTGCCTCAGCATCCCCCAACATTCCGGTTTCGCCGCCGCGGAACCGGAATGTTTTTCTTTTCTTTTTCTCCTCCATAGTCTACAATATAGTCAGTACAGTTGAGGGAATCCCCCGGGTTCTTTTCAGCAACACGCCTGCGGGCCTCAGGTCTGCCAGTTGACTATATCAGTATGTCCTTGATTGAAAGGAGGGCCCCATATGGCCTTTAAGCGTGTCTTTGTAGCTATGAGCGGCGGTGTGGACAGCACCGGTGCCGCCCTTTTACTGCTGCGTCAGGGGTATGACGTCTCCGGCGTCACCCTGCGCCTGCGGCCGGACTGTCCCAACGGGCAGGGGCCGGAGACGGAAATCGAGGCCGCCCGGACCGCAGCCGCTGCGCTGGGTATCTCCCACACGGTCCTGGATCTCCGGGAGCTGTTCCAAACGGCGGTCATGGACCGCTTCGTCTCCGAGTATGCCCAAGGCCGCACCCCCAACCCCTGTCTGGACTGCAACCGGGCCATCAAATTCGGTGCCATGCTGGACTGGGCCCTGGAACAGGGGGCCGACGCCCTGGCCACCGGCCATTACGCCAATGTCTCCTTTGACAGTGCTTCCGGCCGCTGGCGGCTCTTACGGGGCCGGGACCGCCGGAAAGATCAGAGCTACTTCCTCTATCAGCTGACCCAGCATCAGCTCGCCCACCTGATGCTGCCGGTGGGACAGTATGAGAAGCCCGCCCTGCGGACTCTGGCGGCAGAGGCGGGCCTGGCCAATGCCCACCGGGCGGACAGCCAGGATATCTGCTTTATTCCGGAGGGAGACTATGTGGCCTTTCTGCGGCATCATGGCGGCGCGGAGCTGGTCCCCGGCGACTTTGTGGACCAGACCGGCCGGGTGCTGGGCCGCCACAAAGGCCTGCCCTGTTATACCGCCGGCCAGCGGAAAGGTCTGGGCGTCAGCGCGGACGCACCGCTGTATGTGCTGAGAAAGGACTCCGCCGCCAATACCGTGACTCTGGGGCCTGACAGCGCCCTCTACACCCGGGAGCTGACGGCGGACCGTCCGAACTGGATCTCCATCCCGGCTCTAGAATCCCCCATATCCGTTACCGCCAAAACAAGACACAGCCAGAGGGAAGCGGCGGCTGTGGCGGAACCCCTGCCGGATGGCCGCATACAGGTTGTCTTCCAGGAGCCCCAGCGGGCCGTCACTCCGGGACAGGCCGTGGTGTTTTACGACGGCGAGTCTGTGGTTGGAGGCGGAACCATTGTGAAATGAGAAAAGGACGCCTCTAGGAGGCGTCCTTTTCAACGGTCGCTGGCCAGCCAACAGTCTTGAAAGATCAGATCATCCACATCTCCAAGGATGTCGTTTTCAAAAAACCGCACAGTCATATCCTCCTTTGCATTTTGCGCTTCCTGCCAGTATATGCGGCGGCACGGTAAAAGTTGCACGAAATCAGAAGCCTCAGGAAAATATTTTTTAGGCTTTGTCTGCTATGGTCAGTGAAGTTGAAAAATGGCCGGCTTATGGGCGGCCATTGCGCAAAGCGCACGGTTACTGAACTATTATGAAGTCCAATAAACTGGCCGCTTTCAGCGGCCCCGGCGGAATTCTCCGGAAAAAGCATTTTTGATGCTTTTCAAGTTAACTGCCTATAAATGCCAAAGCGAACAGGAGGCCCTCATACGGGGCCTCCTGTTGCCTCTTTCCAAACGTACCCGCTGAAGGAACGACATATCCGCTTTTGCAGTCAGCGGCGGCGATATCGCCAAGCACGGAGAGCCGCACTTCGGTGTTTCACATTGAAAAGAACCCGGAGAATCCCTTTTCAGCCGCACTGACTATAAAAGATCCTCGATGGTCTTTTGCACCTCTGTCACGTCCATAGGCTTTGCCAGGTGGGCATTCATCCCACTCTCGGCGGATTTGCGCAGATCGCTCTCAAGCACGTTGGCCGACAGCGCAATGATGGGGATCTTCGCCACCGCCGAATCTGGAAGTGCGCGGATCTCCTTGGCGGCCTCCCAGCCGTCCATGACTGGCATCTGAATGTCCATTAAAATCGCGTCATAATCCCCGGGCCGGGCCTGGCGCATTCTCTCCACGGCCACGCTGCCGTCCGGTGCCGTGTCAATGATAAAATCCAGCTCCTGGAGAAGCTCCGTGGCAATCTCCCGGTTGATCTCGTTGTCCTCCACCAGCAGAATCCGCCTGGGCCGGACAGCCGTCCCCTCTGTGGACAGATGCGCCGTATCCGGCTGAATACGGAAATCCAGGGTTGCCGTAAAAATACTGCCCCTGCCCACCTCGCTGCGCACGGAGATGGTCCCGCCCATCTTGTCCACAATGCTCTTGGCAATGGACATGCCCAGCCCGATGCCATGGACACCGCTGTAGGTGGTGTTCCTCTCCCGGGAGAAGGGTTCGAATATCCGCTCCAGAAACTCCTGGCTGATGCCGATGCCGGTATCTGCCACCTCCAGCTGGTAAACCGCATATTGCCCCGGCATCAGCTCCCGCTCCATAAGCGTCACCCGCACCTCACCGCCGGGCTTTGTATACGTCACAGCGTTGTTGGTAAGATACAACGCCAGCTGCCGCAGCTTCTCCCTGTCGCCGTAAATTCCGCTGTGGCGTACACCGGAACAGTCCAGCGAGAAGCCTATGTTCTTTTCCTCTGCCTGGGGCGCCATGAAATGGTAAATCTCCCGGACAATGCCGCACAGATCACAGGCCTCCTCCAGGGTATTGGAATCCCCGGATACCGCCGCCGAGATCTCCAGCACCCGCTCAATCATCCCCATCAGCTGCCGGGCGGAGGCCTCCATCCGATCAATATAGTCCCGGGCTGCGGCAGGGTTTCCCAGGTTCTTTCTGGCCAGGGCCGCGAAGCCAAAAATAGCATTCATTGGCGTACGCATGTCGTGGGACATGTTGGAGAGGAATATGTCCTTAGCCGCCATGGCCTGGTTCGCCTTTTCCAGCGCCTCCGCCAGCAGCTGTTTCTGCTCCAGCTCGTGGTGGACCTCCTCATCCATCCGCCGGGAGGCCATCACAATCTGAGCGGCCTGCCGCTCACGGCCCACATCCACCAGCCACAGCTGCAAATACCGCTCCTCATCATCCTCCAGAACCCGGTAATTTACATAAAAGCTCCTGTCTGCCAGCAGCCTCTTGCGGACAGTTTCCAAGTTGAGCACCGCGCCCACCGTCTCCTGTTCCTCCGGACAAACCCAGCTGTTCACATACTCTGCCATATAGCCGCTCATGGAGCGGACGCCGCAGTCCTTCCCAAACATCCGGCAGGTCCGGCTGCTGAGGCGATAGGGACGGACCCGGTCGCTGTCCAGCTCTCCATATAAAATGGTCTCGTAATTAGCGCTGAGGCCCTCGATCACCCTCAGCCGCCGCAGATACTCCTGATTGATCTGCATCCGTTCTCTGTCATATTCCTCCGTCAAAGACTGGAGCTTCTGGTTCTCGTCAAGCAGGAGGCTTCGCTCCGCCAGCCGCTGATTCCATTTGTCCGTGGCATCGCTCAAAAACACATAGAAGATATCCCGCCCGGAACCGCCCCGGACAAAGTGTCCATGATCCTCGATCCACCGGATCTCTCCGTCCTTCCGGCGCACCCGGTACTCCACATAATCCAGATCGTACTGGCTGCCCGCCACCTGCTCCTGAATGCTCCGCTCCACCTCGTCCAGATCCTCCGGGTGCACCATCCCCCGAAAGGAATTCCCAGCCAGCGTTCGAAGCTCCTCCATGCTGCCACACTGAAATATCCGAAGCAGGGCGCGGTTGGCGTAGATGATTTCCTCGCCGCCGTCGGCGTAGTAAATCAGCACACCGCCGGGCATCTCCTCCATAAACCGGAGGTTTTCCCATGCCGCCTGAAACGTCTCTCTCTCCAGCAGGGTATGCAGGCGCTCGGCTCCGTTCCCGTTCAGCAGATACCCGATATCCAGGTGACTGTCCTGAAGGGCGCTCAGCAGTTCCGCGATATGACCCATCAGATGGTTGTCCCGATCCCAATTCCTCATAGCGCCCTCCTCATCTAAAACCCCGTATTCGCAGCCCCAAACGCCGTCCGTGAGGGGGCTTTTGTCTCCACTCTCCATAAAATTTCCCACAGGGCGTCAGTCTGCCGATAAAATTCGCCTTGATTGGAGGCAAAGTCTCTCGCACAGCCGGCTTTTCCCGGTTATGAATACGGGTTCTAAATCTGACATGGAGATTTTACCACAACGTCTCACATTTGTCATTATAATTATTATTTCCCATTCTGTCACAAAAAAGGCGCGCCTGACGGCGCGCCTTTCAGCTCTATTCTGCATAAACAGACAGGCCTTATTCCGTCCCCTCGCCAGTCTCTTCCGGTTTCTCCGTCTGGCCGGGCTCCGCCTCCTGAGCAGTCTCCCCTCCCGGAGCCTCGATCTTCTGAGAAATCATGTGGACCTTCTTGGCGGGTGCCTCAATCCCCTCCGGCGCGGAGGGGCGGAAGCCCTCCTCCGCCGGCTTGGCAGAAGCGTACGGGTTTTCCACCAGCTCCGGGTCCCGGCCCTCAATGATGGCCACCATCTCGCCGCCGGTGATGGTCTCCTTCTCCAGCAGATACGCCACCACCCTGTCCATGTCCTCCCGGTTCTCCCGGATAACCTCCACGGCGGTCTTGTAGCACTGGTCCAAGATCTCCTTCACCGCCGAATCCATGCGGGCGGCGGTGTCCTGGGCGCAGTCCATTCCGTAGCCCCCGTCCAGATACTGATTTCTCCGGGAGGCCAGAGCCATCATGCCGAACTCGTCGCTCATTCCGAACATGGCCACCATATTCCGGGCCACGTTGGTGGCATCCTGAATGTCCTGAGACGCACCGTTGGTCATGGTGTCCATCACCACCTCCTCGGCAGCACGGCCGCCCATGGAAACGGTAATTTTCGCCATCAGCTCCTCTTTTGTCCGCAGCTCCGTCTTGTCCTCCTCAGGCATCAGGAGCGTATAGCCCAGAGAGCCCTGTGTGTGGGGGACAATGGTGATTTTCTGCACCGGCTCGGTGTTCTTCTGTTTATAGGCAACCATGGCGTGGCCCACCTCGTGGTACGCCACCAGCTTCTTCTCAAACTCCGTGAGGACACTGCCCTTTTTCTCCGTGCCGGCAATCACCAGTTCGAAGGCGGCCAGCATATCCTCCTGGGTCACCAGCTTGCGGCCCTTGCGCACGGCCCGCAACGCGGCCTCATTCACAAGGTTCGCAAGGTCTGCGCCCACACAGCCGGCCGTGGCCAGGGCCACTTTTTTCAGGTTCACATCCTCGGCCAGCTTGATGTTCCGGGTGTGGACCTGGAGCGTGGCAATGCGCCCCGCCAGGTTGGGCCGGTCAATGGTGATCCGGCGGTCAAACCGCCCCGGCCGCAGCAGGGCCTGGTCCAGCACCTCCGGGCGGTTGGTAGCCGCCAGGAGGATAACGCCTTTTGTGGGGTCGAAACCGTCCATCTCCGCCAGGAGCTGGTTCAGGGTCTGCTCCCGCTCGTCGTTGCCACCCATGCGGTTGTCACGGGACTTGCCGATGGTGTCCACCTCGTCGATGAACACGATGCAGGGGGCCACCTTGCTGGCCTCCTTGAAAAGGTCCCGAACACGGCTGGCGCCCACGCCCACGAACATCTCCACAAAGTCGGAGCCGCTGATGGAGAAAAATGGTACGTCGGCTTCGCCGGCCACGGCCTTTGCAAGCAGTGTCTTGCCGGTGCCCGGGGGGCCCACCAGCAGCGCACCCTTGGGGAGCTTTGCGCCGATCTCCGTATACTTTCCGGGGTTGTGGAGGAAGTCGATAATCTCGGTAAGGGATTCCTTGGCCTCGTCCTGGCCCGCTACGTCGGCGAAGGTAACGCCGGTCTGCTTCTCCATATACACCTTGGCGTTGGACTTGCCCACGCCGCCGATGCCGCCCATACCCCCCATACCGCTCTTGCTTGCCACCCAGCGCATCACCAGCATGAACACCAGCATCAGCACCACAAATGGCAGCATGTACTCGATCAGGAAGAGCATAATGGGGCTGACCTGAGCCTGATAGTCCTTGTTAACGCGGATGTTGGCATCCCCCGTATGCCCCAGCGCTCTGTCCGCCTCTTCCGCCCGCTCGATTACCTTTTCGTAGGACTCCAGCTGCACGGTGAACAGCCGCAGGGAGACCGGCCGCTCCTGTGCAGAGTAGGCGCCGTTTTCCTCCGAGACAGACGCAAGGACCGTGTAGGCGGCGGAACCGTCCTCCAGGGTGATTTTTTTATACTCCCTGCCCTCGCTGTCGGTGTAGACATACCCGTCCACCGGCGTGATGATCAAAATGGCCTCGCTGTTATCGAAGTCCACGGCGGCGATATCGCCCCGCTCCAGCATCTCCAAAAAGTCCTTTTTGTACTCCAGCTCCACGGAGGAGGACTGACGTCCCGCACTGGTCATGTAAGTGGAGGCGTAGCTGATGACAATGGTCAGCAGCAGCGCCCAGCACACCAGCTGGACAACGCCCCGCCAGCTGCCGCCGCTCTTGCCGCCGCGTTTGTTCTTGTTGTCGTTTTGATCCATTTATTGGAACTCCTTTCAGAGGAAAAATAGCCGAAAAACCGCTTATCCTCCATATACCTATATGACAGGCAGTATATCGCAGTATAACACACAACCGAAAAGGCTACAAGGACCAGAGATGTTTTTTCTATGAAATTTCTGTGAATTCCACTTTATTGTCTCCCGCTTGTATGGTATACTGGTTTTTAAATACGGCAAAATCTGCTGCAAGGAGACACTATGGACGAAAAGAGAAGAGACGGCCTCACCGCCGGGGCCGATGGCATCATCGAGGGACGCAACGCCGTCATCGAGGCGCTGCGGGCAGGGACCGTAATCGATAAAATCTACCTCCAGAAGGGGGAGACGGACCGCACCCTGGGCCACATCGCCTCCAGGGCCCGCTCCGCCGGCGCCGTAGTGGTAGAGGCAGACCGGCGGAAGCTGGACGCCATGAGCCGCACCCACGCCCATCAGGGCGTCATCGCCCTGGCCGCCGTGCGGGAATATGCCGGTGTGGAGGACATTCTCCGCGCCGCGGAAGAGAGGGGGGAACCCCCCCTGATCGTGGTGTGCGACGAGATCTCCGATCCCCAGAATCTGGGCGCCATCATCCGCACCGCCGAGTGCGCCGGGGCCCACGGGGTCATCATCCCCAAGCGCCGCAGCGCCGGACTGACGGCCATCGTGGCCAAGACCTCCGCCGGGGCGGTGGCCCACGTGCCGGTGGCCCGGGTGCCCAACATCCCCTCCCTTCTGAAGGACCTGAAAAAGCAGGGCGTGTGGATCTTCGGCACGGCGGCGGACGGAAACACCGCCCTCTATGACGCCGATTTAAAGGGCCCCGCTGCCATTGTCATTGGCAGCGAGGGCGAGGGCATGACCCGCCTGGCATCGGAGAACTGCGACTTTCTGGTCAGCATCCCCATGCGGGGGAAGCTCTCCTCCCTGAACGCCTCCGCCGCGGCGGCCATTTTGCTCTATGAGGCGGTCCGCCAGCGGATCGGCTGAGGAAAGGATACCTATGGACCCCAAAGAAGAGAAAACCCAATACGGCCTGGACAACGTCACGGACATCCCCGCCTCCGACGAGGAGTACTCTCTGGAGGAGATTCTGGCGGAGTTCGGCGGCAGTCTGGAGCATACGCTTCTCAAGGGCACGGCGGCGGCTCCGCCGGAGGAGGAGCCCCCGCCGCCCCCGCCGGACCTGGTACCTCCGCCGCCGCAGCCGGTGCCCTCCAGGGCGCAGCCCCTTCCGCCGGAGGGGGAACCACCCAAGCCGAAGCCTGCCCCGCCGCCCCCGCTGGAGGAGACGCCCGCACCGGCGGGGGCCCCCACACCGGAAGAGGAACCCAAACTGGAGGATATCCTGGCGGACCCCTCTTTTCGAAAGCCCGCCTCCCCTACTGTGGAGATGGACATTCTGGACATGGCTCTGCCCAAAGCACCCCGCCCCGTGTCCCTGGAGGACATGGTGGGCAGCACTGTGGACGCGGTGATGGAGGAGTCGTCGGAGCCCCTGCTGCCCCCCAAGCGGCGGGGTCTGTTCTCCCGGAAGCCTCTGGAGGAGACGGAACAGCTCTACGGTCCCCCGGAGCCGGAACCCGAACCGGAGCCGGAGCCCATCGGCCCGGAGCCGGAATTGTTCCGGACAGCGGCGGAGTACCGGGCAGCGTACCACCGCCGCAGGCGCCTTCTGCCCGCGGCGGCTGTCGTCTCCCTGGTTCCCACGCTGCTGCTGGCGCTGGAGCGTTTCGGCATCGCCGTCCCCGGCTGGAGCGACGACCCCCGGCGGCAGACATATATCCTGCTGGCGTGCCTGGCTGTGACGGCTCTGCTGTGCCGCCATGTCTTTTTCAAGGGAGTAAAACTGCTGGTCCGGGGCCGCTGTACCGGAGAGCTGCTGATCGCACTCTCCTCTCTGGTCTCGGCGGCGGACTGCGTCTGCCGCCTGATGGAAAACCAGCGGACAGACACCGTGCCCTACGCCTCCGTCAGCTGTCTGGCCCTGGCCTTTGCCCTGTGGGGCTGCCAGCGGGAGAGCAGCGGAATGTACGACACCTTCCGCTCCGCCTCGCTGGACGACGATCCCCCTTATCTTGTGACGGACACCCCCCATGGGGCCTGCAAGCAGCGCGGCGCCGTCTCCGGCTTCTACACCGCCGCCATGCGGGACAACGGCGCGGTCCTGTGGCAGACGGTCTTCCTGCCCTTGGTGCTGGCGGCCTCCATGGTGTTCGCGGGCCTCAGTTCCCTGAGCCAGGAGCGGGTAGACGACTTTTTTCTGAACTGGTCCGCCATTCTGGCGGCGGGCGCCTCCTTTGCTTTGCCCCTAGGCTGGGGGCTGGCCTACGGCAATTTGGCCCGGCACCTGCAAAAGGCGGGCTGCACCGTGGCGGGGTGGTTCGGCGCGGAGCGTGTCAGCCGGAGACGGAAGATGATCCTGACGGACGCGGACCTCTTTCCCCCCGGCACCATGCAGCTGGGCGGCGTGAAGGTCTTTGGCGAGGTGCTGTCCGTAGCGGTGTCCTATGCCGCCTCCATGGCCCGGGCCGCCGGCAGCGGACTGGAGCGGCTGTTTGACGAGCTGCTCCGCAGTGAGCTGGGCAGCTACGAGGAGGTATCCGGCTTCGCCTTCTACGAGGAGGGCGGCTGGTCCGGCACCATTCGCGGGGAGTCCATTCTCATGGGCACCGCCTCCTTTATGCGGAAGATGGACGTGCGCCTGCCCGGGGATATCAACCTGAAAACCGGGCTGTTCCTCTCCGTGGATCACCATCTCATCGCCGTGTTCGCGGTGAAGTACAACGCCTCGGAAAATGTGGACTTTGCCCTGCGGATGATGACTCGAAGCCGTGTCTTCCCCATTCTGGCCTCCCGGGACCCCAACCTCGTCCCGGAGCTGCTGCGCCGGAAGTTCTACAAGGGCGTGAAGGTGGAGTTTCCGGACCTGACCACGCGAGTGGCCCTCAGTGAGGCGGAGCTGGACCGGGGCCTCCCCCGGGCGCTGATCTTCCGGGAAGGTCTGCTGCCCTACGCCGAGACGGTGGTGGGCAGCCGCCGGATGTGCAGGGCGGTCCGCCGCTCCACCATCTTCTCCCTGTTGGGCAGCGCGGCGGGAACACTGCTGGCCTTCTATCTGGTGTTTCTGCAGCAGTATACCCTGCTGACGCCCCTGGCCCTGGAGCTCTTTTTGCTGCTGTGGACCTTGCCGGTACTGCTGATGGTGGACTGGGCGGGCCGGTACTGAGGAGGCATCCTTTGTGACGGATTTTCAAAAATACGAGAAACTGAATATTGACGGTTCCTGGATCAATCTGGAGAGGGGACCCAAAAAGGGCGGCTGTTTCTGCACGCCCAAAGGCGCGGAGGTCATCGGCTGGGAGAACGGCATCCACTACTGCTTCATCCGGGGCTATGGAGAGATGGTCTTTGCCGTAAATCCGGAGAGCTGTGCGGAGGAAAACGTCTACCCCCTGGCGGCGGATTTCCGGGACTTCCTCCGCCTTCTGCTGTCCTGCGGCACCACCACCGCCCTGGAACAGATCGTCTGGTGGACGGAGGCGCAGTTCCTGGCTTTTTTGGCGGAGGAGGCACGCCAAACGCCGCCGGAGCGGACGGCAGTCCTGGCGCGGATTCAGGAGGCGTTTCAGCTGGAACCCATGGATCATCCTTTCCAATACGTCAAAACGCTTCAGGCCGGTTTTGACCGGAGCAGGCTGCGCTACACCGGCGAGTATTACGAGGTGACTGGCCGGGCACGGCCGGACGGCGCCTGTGCGGAGAGCCGGGGCTTTGAATTTCCCCCGGTTACCCTTACCTTTTTCCGCCGGGAGCAAGACGGCAGAGAATGATTACCCTGTCAAAAAGAGCGGCATGGCGTCTGCCATGCCGCTCTTTTTATCTTTCACGCCAATTCCGCCTGGCCGGTGTACAGCTGGTAGTACCTGCCGTGCTGTCCGATCAGGTCGTCGTGGTCGCCCCGCTCGACGATCCGCCCCTGCTCCAGCACCATGATGGCCTTGGCGTTGCGGACCGTGGAGAGGCGGTGGGCGATGACAAACACCGTCCGCCCCCCCATGAGCCGGTCCATGCCCTGCTCGATGAGCTTCTCTGTCCGGGTGTCGATGGAGCTGGTGGCCTCATCCAAAATCAGCACTGGCGGGTTGGCGCAGGCCGCCCGGGCGATGTTCAAAAGCTGTCGCTCTCCCTGGCTCAGGCTGCTGCCGCCGCCGCTGAGCACGGTGTCATATCCCTTTGGCAGATGCCGGATAAAGCTGTCCGCCCCGGCCAGACGGGCAGCGGCGCGGACCTCCTCGTCCGAGGCGTCCAAACGGCCGTAACGGATATTGTCCGCCACGGTGCCGGTGAAAAGGTGGGTATCCTGCAAAACCACGCCCAGGGACCGGCGCAGGGAGTCCTTGGCAATATCCCGCACATCGATGCCGTCGTAGGTAATGGCACCGCTCTGGATCTCATAAAAGCGGTTGATGAGGCTGGTGATGGTGGTCTTGCCCGCGCCGGTGGAGCCCACAAAGGCGATCTTCTGCCCGGGCTTTGCAAAGAGGGATACGTCGTTCAAAACGACCCGATCTTCGTTGTAACCAAACACCACATGATCGAACCGCACGTCTCCCCGGAGGGGGACCAGCGTACCGTCCGGCTTCAGCCAGGCCCAGGTGTTGTTGTCATAGTGGACCCGGGTGAGGCCGCCGGAGGCATCTTCTGCCGCCCGCACCAGCACCACTTTGCCCTCGTCTGTCTCCGGCTGGGCCTCCATCACCTCAAAAACCCGTTCCGCGCCGGCCATAGCGGAGAGGATGGTGTTCATCTGCTGGGAAATCTGGGTGATGGGCTGGCCCACCTGCCGGGTGTACTGGAGGAAAGCCCCCAGATCTCCCAGCCGGAAGGTCCCGCCGCTGTGAATGGCGAACATGGCCCCCAGACAGCAGCTGACGGCGTAGTTGATATAGTTCAGGTTTCCCATGGCGGGCATCATAGCTCCGGCGTAGGCGTGGGCCCGGGAGGCCGCCTGGCGGTACGCCTCGTTCCGGGTATAGAAGCCCTCCTTTGCGGCGGTCTCATGGTTGAAGACTTTGATGACCTTCTGACCCTCGATCATCTCCTCGATGTATCCGTTGACCTCACCCAAGGCCTGCTGCTGAGCCGCGAAATACCGCCGGCTGCGGCCGCCGATGGTCCGCACTACCAGCAGCATCACCGCCAGCACGGCAAAGGTGATGAGCGTCAGGGCGGGACTCAGCACCAGCATCATGACAATGGTGCCCAAAAAATTCAGCGTGCAGGAGACCACACTGCCAAAGCTGTTGTTCAGAGCCTCGGAGATGGTCTCAATATCGTTGGTATAGCGGCTCATCAGCTCGCCGTGGGTGTGGGCGTCGAAGTATTTCAGCGGCAGTCTCTGCATCCGTTCAAAGAGATCCGTCCTGATTTTCGCCACACAGGTCTGGGCGACATGCACCATAATCCGGGCGTAGCCAAAAGAGCACACCGCCCCGGTAATATACACTGCCGCCATGAGGCACAGCATTTTCGCAAGCCCCGGAAAATCTCCGGGCAGGATATAGTCATTGATCAAGGGCTTGATAAGATAGGAGCCCCCCACGGTGCAGGCGGAGCTGACACAAAGCAGCACTACCACCACCGCCAGCAGCGCTTTGTACCGCCCCAGGTAACCCATCAGCTTCCCCAGCGTGCCGCGGATATTCTTCGGTTTTTGAAAGCCGCCTTTCGGACCATGATGTCCCGGGCCGCCCGGCCCCACAGGTCTTTTATTCTCAGCCACCGATGCTCACCCCTTCCTGCTGGGACCGGTATACGTCCCGGTATATCTCACAGCTCTCCATCAGCTCCTCATGGGTCCCCTGGGCGGCAATCCGGCCGCCGTCCATCACCAGAATCATGTCCGCGTCCCGCACGGAGGCCACCCGCTGGGCGATGATGAGCTTTGTGGCGTCCTTCAGCTCATTGGCAAAGGCCGACCGTATTTTGGCGTCCGTGGCCGTGTCCACGGCGCTGGTGGAGTCGTCCAGGATCAATACCCTGGGCTTTTTCAAAATCGCCCGGGCGATGCACAGCCGCTGCTTCTGCCCGCCGGAGACGTTGACGCCTCCCTGACCAAGGTCGGTGTCCAGGCCGTCGGGCATCCGCTCCAGAAACTCGTCGGCGCAGGCGGCGCGGCAGGCCGCCCACAGCTCCTCCTCCGAGGCATTGGGATCGCCCCAGAGGAGGTTCTCCCGAATGGTGCCGGAGAACAGCGTGTTCTTCTGCAAAACCACGCTCACCGCATCCCGCAGGTGCTCCATGGTGTAGGCCTCCACCGGCCGGCCGCCCACGGACACGGCGCCCTCTCCCGCCTCGTAAAGCCTGGGAATCAGAGACACCAATGTGGTCTTAGCGCTGCCGGTGCCTCCCAGAATGCCCACGGTGGCTCCGGAGGGAATGTGGAGGCTCACGTCCCGCAGGACCCACTCCGGGCTCTCCGCGCTGTACTTAAAGGACACATGGTCAAAGTCGATACTGCCGTCCTTCACGGCGGCGGGCGTCTCAGCGCCATTCTCATCGGTATCGGTCTCCGCCCGCTGGTCGGTAATGGCGGGCCGTTCCTCCAGCACCTCCACAATGCGGCGGGCACAGGCCACGGAGCGGCTGAGCATCATAAAGATCATGGAGACCATCATCAGAGACACCATGATCTGGGAGATATAGGTGAAGTAGGTCATCAGCTTTCCCGCCTCCAGGGTTCCGGCGTAGACCATCTGTCCGCCAAACCACATGACGGCGATGATGGTACCGTAGACAATCAGCATCATGATGGGCATGTTGATGACCACTACGCCGAAGGCCCGCAGGGAGGTGTCCTTCAAATCGTGGTTGCGGGCGGTGAATTTCTCCTTCTCATGCTCCTCCCGGACAAAGGACTTCACCACCCGGATGCCCGCCAGATTCTCCTGTACCACCAGGTTCAGCGCATCGGTCTTCTCCTGGAGAGAGCGGAACATGGGCCCCACCCGGGTCAAAATCAGCGCCACCACAATCAGCAGCAGCGGCAGCGCCGCCAAAAACACGCTGCTCAGCCGCAGGCTGATCCGGATGGACAGCACCAGGGCAGACACCAGCATCACCGGGGCCCGCACCAGCAGGCGCATGCCCATCATCAGCGTCATCTGCATGGCGTTGACGTCGTTGGTGAGCCTTGTCACCAGGGAGGCCGTGGAGAACTTCTCAATGTTGGAGAAGGCAAACTCCTGGATATGCTCATACTCCGCCCTGCGAAGATTGGCGCCAAATCCCTGGCCCGCTACGGAGGAAAACACCGCCGCCCCCAGGCCGAAGGCCAGAGACACCATGGCCATGACCACCATCAGTCCGCCCTTTTGCAGAATAAACGCCTGGTCGGCGTTTTTGATGCCGATGTCCACAATGTCGCTCATCACCAGGGGAATCAGCAGCTCAAACACCGCCTCCAGGGCGCTGCAAAGCACGCCGGCGGCAATCCATCTGCCGTACGGTCTGGCGTGCGGCCACAGTTTTTTTATCATGTATGCAGTTCCTCCTTTAAGTTCTCAACAATCCGGTCCAGCAGCCGCAGCAGTGTCTCCCGCTCCTCCGCGGAAAGGCCCCGGACCATAGCCTCCTCGCTGTCCAGAAAGCTCTCCACAAACCGGGCCTGCTGTTCTCTGCCCTTATCCGTCAGGGTGATAAGCCGCCGCCGGGCGTCCGTGTCGCTGACGGTCCGCTGCACCAGTCCCTTCTCCTCCATCCGGTCCAGAATACCGTTGACGGTGGAGGGCTTCGCCCGCATGAACTCCGTGAGCTCCCGCTGGGGAACCTGGCCGCCGTGCTGGTTGAGATACATCAGAACGCGGGTCTGGACCGGCGTCACGTCATAACGGGACACTCTCGCGTCCATGGCGCATTTTGCCATCTGCGCCGCCCAGCCCAGGGTGGGCCCCAGGCGGCGGGAATCATCCTGCCACATCGCCGCGCCTCCTTTCTCTGGCCTGGCAAAATATTTAGCCAGCTAAATATTAGCGGGCTAAATAATAACACACACTCCCGTGTCCTGTCAACGTGCAAAATGCCAATATTTTTGAACGATTTATGAACAAAATCAGAAGAATTTGGTCGAAATTGGAAGTGTTGTAAACAAATTGTGAAGGATGGGCAAAGACAGTTGACTTTTGGGTAAGCCTCGGATATGATGGACCCATCAAGCAGAAAGCTTGAGCTACACACACCATTTTCCCTCTCCTTTCTCTATAATCATACGGGGAACCGGGCAGTCCGCGAGGACTGCCCGGTTCCCCGTTTCCGGCAGATTGCGGCGGGAGGGGAGGAATGGCCCGCACAGAGGGGGGCGGCCATTCCTCCCCTCCCACCGCTCACTTTTGAATATCAACTTATTTTTATCGAAAAACAATAAAATTTTATTGACATTCAGCGTATCCCGTGGTAGGATACCAGAAAAAGGAGGTGTCCCGCCATGTGCTTGACTGCTTTTCTGATTCCCGCCGGACTGGCGCTGTTCATCCTGGCCGCGGTCCTGCTGGTACAGGGGATACGGCACAATCACAGGGGAAAGATGTTCTCCTCCGTAGGAATTCTGGCGATTTTGGCGGCCGGGTGCGCGGTGATGATGGAGTTCATCACCCGGCCGCTGTGAGAGGAGGATGCTTTGTGGAAAGGATTCCGGTACAGAAACTTGCGAAAGTGCTGTACGTTCTGGTACTGATCGCCCTGGCGTGCAACATCATTGCCGTGTATCTGGTGCCCGCTGTTGTTCTGGTGGGCGGCACCCAGAGGTTTGTGGCGCACCCGGAGTGGTGGGGCGGGCTGCAGGGGGCCACCGCAGCCTGGACCCACGGCTGGATTTGGTTCAGCGGCCACGAGTGGGCTTTGACTCTGTTTCTCGTCTTTGCCGGCGCCAATACCGCCGTCATCCTCTGGCAGGCCCGCCGGGTGCTGAAAACCGTTCTGGCTGGGACCCCTTTTGCGTCAGAGAATGCCGTCAGCCTCCGGCGGGCCGCCGTGTGCTGCTTCCTCATTGCCGCCGCGGCCCTGGCCCGGGTCATTTTCAGCGTCTGCTGCTACCGCTCTCCCCTACCCCTGGCCACCTACAATGCCCTGTTCGTCCCCATGTTCGCCATGGCAGGCCTCCTATGCCTGGTTATGTCCGCCCTCTTCCGCCAGGCGGCGGAGATGAAGGCGGAAAACGACCTGACGATTTGAGGTGGGCCATGATCGTGGTGAATTTGGATGTGATGATGGCCAAGCGGAAAATAACCCTCTCCCAGCTGTCGGAGAAGGTAGACGTGACGCTGGCCAACCTCTCGATTTTGAAAAACAACAAGGCCAAGGCGGTGCGTTTTTCCACCCTGGAGGCCATTTGCGCCGCCCTGGACTGCCAGCCGGGGGACATTCTGGAATTCGTGCCGGACCGGGAGCCCGGTCAATCATGAGACTTTTGCTGTCCGCAGATAACAGACAGCCCGAACAGGAGAATTGATATGGATCAGATGAAAAACGCCCTCATTCCGGAGGGTACGGCGAAGCCTGCCCAAAAGGCCCCCAGAATCTACAAGACCACCGCTCTCAGCCGCCTCATTCTGGCCGCGTCCCTGGCCCTGTGTCTCCTGCTGGTGAACGCCGCCACCTGGCCCTGGGGTATGGGAAACACCGTCACCGTCTTTGCCTGGTACGCCCTCCTCCTGCCCGCCATGGGCCGGGAGGCCCTGCTCCGCCGCCGGGAGAGCAGGGTCCTGCTGGCATACAACCTGCTGCTGGCCGCCTCCTTCGCCCTGACCTCCAATCCCTGGTTCCGGCTCTGGAATTTCCTGGCCCTGGTGCTGCTGGTCCCCATCCACACCGCCTCCCTGGCCTTCGGGGACCTGCTGCCCTGGTGGCGGCCCGCCATGGTGGGGGAGCGGCTGGGACTGCTGTGCCGCGGCGCCTTCTGCCACCTGGGCGCGGCGCCCGCGGCCATCTCCGCGGGGCGGGAGAAAAAAAGTCTGAGCCTCACGGTGGTGCTGGGCGCCGCCGCCGCGTTGGCGCTGGTGTCCGCCCTGCTACCGGTGCTGGCCTCCGCAGACGCCCTGTTTGCCGCTGCCACCCAAGGGCTGGTGGAGTTCATCCGCCTTCACTTCGCCCGGGAGCTCTGGAAACTCTTCTGGGCCCTGGCGCTGACGCCCTTTTTGTTCGGGCTCCTGTACTGCCTCCGCCACGTGCCGGTCCAGACCAAGGCCCGCACGCTCTACACCGTGGACAGCGCCCTCTTTGCCATTATCCTGGGGGCCCTGGACGTGCTGTACCTGCTGTTTCTGGCGGTGCAGTCCGCTGGGCTCTTCGGCGGACCGGAGTACCTGGCCCAGCGGGGTATCTCCTACGCCGACTGGGCCCGCAACGGCTTTTTCCAGATGGTGGGCGTCACCATCCTCAATCTGGCGGCGGTCATGGCGTCCCTGACCTTCTCCCAGCAGGAGAGCCGGGGCTGGCGGGCCGTCCAGGGACTGTCCGCAGCGCTGGTGGGGGAGAGTTTGATTCTTCTTGCCTCCGCCGCCTGGCGGATGACACTGTACGTCTCCGCCTACGGCCTCAGCTTCAAGCGCTTCATGACCTACTGGGGCATGGTGATGATGGCGCTGTTCCTGCTCTCGGCCCTGGAGAAAACCCGGAGGCCGGACCGCTCCTTCTGCCGCCGGGCCCTTCCCCTGGCCCTGGCGGGGTGGCTGGCAATCAACTGCATTCCCGTGGACTATCTGGTGGCGAAAAACCAAGTGGACCGGTATCTCTCAGGGGAGAGCCCCATTCTCAGCGTCCACTATCTGGCCTACGCTCTGTCCTATGACACCTTCTCCCAGCTGGAACGGCTGGACCCTGCGCTGCCCTTGGCAATCTGCGAGGGAGATTGGTGGAGCAGGCAGCATACGGCGGGCAGTCTGGTGGAGAAGCGGCGCGCGGCGGCCCAAGAGGACTGCGCCGACTGGCGCAGCTGGAACCTCTCCGCCTGTCTCGCCGCCGGAAGGAACTGATCCTCCCGGTCACAGAAAAGGAAAGGCCCGCTCTCTGAGCGGGCCTTTCCTAAAGTCCTGGCTTCTGACTCCTAATCCCCCACGCTGTGGGTCCGCAGATAGTCCAGCCAAATTCTGCACCCCGCCGGATTCAAATGCACGCCGTCGAAGTTCAGGTCCTTGGGCAAACACCCGTCTTCCCCGGTCAGCACCTCCGTCACATCCACCAGGGAGCACGCCTTCTCCTCCGCCAGGGCCCGGATAACCCCATTGTAGACGCCGATACGCTCGTTGTTCACATAGCTTCCCTTGGCGTCCTGCTTGGCGCTGACCGGCAGGATGGTCTGGAGAACAATTTCCGCGTCCGGATGGTCCTCCCGGATGCGGTCGATGACCCTGGCGTACTGGTCGTGGAAGGTCTCCTTTCTGCTCCAGCCCAGCTCGTTGATTCCCAGCATCAGATACACCTTGCCGCACTCAATTTCTGTCAAAGCGTCCAGCAGGGGGACCTTCTCCTTTCCGCCGGCAGGCCAGACCTTCTTGGTGAACACGGACTCCACCGTGGCCCCCACGCCGTAGAGATAGGTGCCGGTCTTCAATCCGCTGTAAAGGTGGAACCCCTCTGTGCGGGAGTCCCCCAGAAAGACGGCGTCCTCAAAATATGTATCGTCCACGGCCTCGCTCTCTGGCACCGGGGCAAAGGGCTCTTCCAAAACCGCTGCGGCCGTTTTAAGCTGCACCTGTTTTACCGCCGCGGCAGCATCCCGTTTTGTGTCTCCGGCCAGGCGAACAATTGCCGCAGCTTCTCTTGCCTTTTCCGGAAGCGGCTCTCGGGCGGCGCCCGCCGGCCCCGCCGGCGTCAGCAGCTCCGCGGACACCACCAGCATCACCAAAACTGCCGGCGTCCTCTTCCAATTTCGTTTTTTTCCCCGTTTTCCTGCCATGTGACTCCCCGCTCCCACTCTGTGATTTTTCCGCCGCTCTTATGCGCTTTTTATTATACATCATTTTGTCGGAAAATGTCGAAACAAATCAATAAAATTTTGATGACAAATTCTTTACAATTCTTACAAAATACAGGGAGTTTTTTACCGGTTCCTGCTGTGGCAGGACAAAAAGCGCCCGCGGACGGTCCGTCCGCGGGCGCTCAGAATTCAGAAGCTGCTTTCACAGGCGTTGAACACCGTCTGAACGGGGATTTCCGCGCCCATCCAGCATTCCCCACCTGTGAATACAGCTTCTTATTTCCTCAGATTCTCCGGGTAGGCTCCCGCCCGGTGGAGTTTCCTCAGTTCCTCCGCCACAGTCTCCCGGTCCTCCCGGTAGGTCATGCCAAACCACTTGTCCGCAGACCGGAGGACCGAGACCTCCAGCTCGTTTGTCCTCAACAGGTCGTCTACCATGATGGGCAAAAGGCACTCCGATTTCGGGTCCTGTCCCCCCTCCCCATGCAGAAAAGCGGCAAAATAACGCTCCAACACCGGAAAGATGGAGGGCATGAAGCCCCAGTAATTCATGGACACCGGGGACTGGGGGTCCAGAGGACAATCCGCTGTCAGATCCCGCAGGGTCCCGTCGGGATAGAGCTGGATTTTCTTCGTCTCCCGGACGGAGCGCAGCTGCCCGTCCTCCACCGTACAAATACCCCGGGAGACAGTGCCGTGGAGACTGGCTGTGTTTTTCAGCAGATATCCCACCATGGCGGCCTTCCTCTCCGCCGGGAGGCGCTTGAGCTCTCCATACATCGCCCGGTAAGCGTCGATGCCGTAGTAGTCGTCAGCGTTGATGACACAGCAGGGCTCATGGACCACGTCCGCGGCGCACAGCAGGGCGTGAACGGTGCCAAAGGGCTTGGTCCGCTCCGGCGGGAGCCGGTAAAAATCCGGCAGGGATGTAAAATCCTGGAAAGCATAAGCCACCTCCACAGGGCTTCCGTCCCCGGAGGTCCTCCTCTCCAAATAATCTCCGCATAGGCGGCGCACCAGACCCTCCATCTCCGGTTTGATGATAAATACCACCTTATTGAATCCCGCCCGCAGCGCATCGTAAATGGAGTACTCCATCAAAATCTCCCCATTGGGGCCAATGCCGTCCACCTGCTTGCTGCCGCCATAGCGGGACCCCAGACCCGCCGCCATGATGATCAGGGAAACCTTCATAAACATCCTCCGTACCCGGTCCGCCGCCTCAGACCACAGTGCGCAAACCGGCCTTTTGTACATAAGATCGCAGAATTACTATACCCCATCCTTCCCGGCTTTTCAACCACCCTTGACTTTTTCTTTGGAAGATTTATAATGGGGAATGCAAAACTGAGAATAATTTTCAAATTGGAGATGCCATATGCCATACAACACGAGACAAAGACAGGCCGTCCTCCACTGTCTGGAGGAACGGCCGGAGGAGGCTCTCTCCGCCTGTGAGATCGCGGAGACCCTGCGGCAGGACCAGTGCCCGGTGGGGCTGGCCACCGTGTACCGCCAGCTGGAACGGCTGGAGAAGACGGGCCGTGTCCACCGGATAGACACCGGAGAGGGCGCGCTGTACCAATTCTGCGTCCACGGCGGCGCCCGGGCCTGCTTTTTGCTCCGGTGCGAACACTGCGGCCGCATGGTCCATCTGGACTGCTCCCATCTGGAGGAGCTCTGCCGCCATCTGGCGGCAGACCACCGTTTCCGTATGGACCCCCGCCGGACCATTTTGACGGGGCTCTGCAGCGCCTGTGACGGAGAGGAGGTGCCCTATGGAACGGCCTGAACTGCTGGCCTGCCGGGACGTGTCCCTGGGCTATGAGGGGCAAAACGTCCTGACCCATCTGGATCTCTCCATCCGGGCGGGGGACTATCTCTGCATTGTGGGGGACAACGGCTCCGGAAAGTCCACGCTGCTGCGGGGCCTGCTGGGCCTGCTGACCCCTCAATCCGGCAAGATCTGGCGGGCGCCGGAGCTGCGGCGGGGGGCCATCGGCTACCTGCCCCAGCAGACCCGGGCCCAGCGGGACTTTCCCGCCACAGTGTACGAGGTGGTGCTCTCCGGCTGTCTCAACCAGCGGGGAACCCATTTTTTCTACTCCGGCGCCCAAAAATCGGCAGCACTGATGAATATGGGGAAGCTGGGCGTCCTGGAGCTGAAGGACGAGAGTTACCGCAGCCTCTCCGGCGGCCAACAGCAGCGGGTCCTGCTGGCCCGGGCGCTGTGCGCCGCCGGCCGCCTGCTGATTCTGGACGAGCCCATCACCGGCCTGGACCCTGCCGCCGCCCAGGATCTGTATAAGACGCTGGCCTACCTCAACGAAAAAGAGGGCATGGCTGTGGTCATGGTGACCCACGACCTGCGGCCCGCCCTGCGTCAGGCCCGTACCGTGCTCCATATCGGCCGCGGCAGTCTGTTCTACGGCACCGCGGCGGAATATCTGGCCTCCCCCCAGGGGCGGCGCTTTCAGGAGGTGGAGCCATGAGCCTGCTCCAGATGTTATCCTTCCCCTTCATGCAGCGGGCGCTGATCGCCGGGGTACTGGTGTCGCTGTGCTGCGCTCTGCTTGGGGTATCCCTTGTGTTAAAACGGTACTCTATGATCGGCGACGGGCTGAGTCATGTCTCCTTCGGAGCCCTGGCCATTGCCGTGGCCCTGGGCTTTACGCCGCTGTATTTCTCCATTCCCGTGGTGGTGCTGGCTGCCTTCTTCCTGCTGCGCATGGCGGGCAATCCCCGCTGGAACAGCGACGCGGCCATCGCCGCCGTCAGCGCCTCGTCTCTGGCCGTCGGAATCATGGTCATCTCCCGCACCACCGGCATGACCACCGATGTGGACAACTATATGTTTGGCAGCGTCCTGGCCATGTCCCGAGCGGATGTGGCGCTGTCCGTCCTGGTGTCGATTGCGGTGCTGAGCCTGTTCGTGCTGTTCTACCACAAACTGTTCGCCGTCACCTTTGACGAGAGCTTCTCCCGGGCCGCGGGGCTGAACGTGGACCGCTACAACACATTGCTGGCCGTTCTCACTGCGTTGACCATCGTGCTGGGCATGCGGATGATGGGGGCCATGCTGATCTCCTCCCTGATCATCTTCCCCGCCCTGACGGCCATGCGGCTCTTCAAGAGCTTCCGCGGCGTGATCCTCTGCGCCGCCGTCACCTCAGTGTCCTGCTTCTGCACCGGACTAACGGTGTCCTTTGTCTGTTCCACCCCGGTGGGCGCCACGGTGGTGTGCGCCAATCTAGCGCTGTTTTTGATCTCCTGCGCCGTCAGCGCCCTGCGGCGCTGACGGCGTGCGAGAAACCCGGTTTCATAACTCGCCGCCGGTCAAGAGGCAATCAAGGGTTCAGAATTTTACCTTCCCATCCGGCGCTACACCGATCCACGGCGATGGGCTTACTCGTCCCTGTCGGAAACGGCATATTCTAAAATAACCGCGGACCATTTGTCTGGCAAAACAAACCATTCAAGCTCCTTATTTTGGCAGCAGGCTGTTTCCTGCTCCAGCCAGCAGCGGCAGGCAACCTCGTATTGAAGAAAAATCCTTATGGCGCATAATCAGAGAGCAGTTTACCCAGTCTCCGCTATTTGGTGTCTGGACGCTGTCACCATTATACACTTCCAGCAAGACGGCAATCATAACGGGGCCGTCCGCCTGGTCCGAAGTGCCCTCCCGCATTTTTAGAAATAACCGTGATAAAAGATACCATTTCTGCAGCAGGCGCTTCCAGGGTCACACCGTCCCGCATCCAAAGGCGGCTTTCTACCCCGCCGGAATAAAACTTGCGGGGAGCGGTATACAGGAACGTGCGGCCCTCGTCATCCACTATTTCATAGATGGCAAATCCACCGCCCTTGTCCACATCTGCGCCACATACGCCGATCTGCTCCCTGATGCCCCCCCGCAGGCGTCCAAACATATTGAGCGCCGTCACTGTAATAGTGGGCCTGTTCATCCCAGCCGCCGCTCAACGGCGGGTCTGGGACATCATCCCCCGCCAGGATTGAGCCGGAGGACAAATGAGCCGGGGTCAATCTTACTCCGGGTTTGCTGGCAATCCAAAAATAATATTATCCTTTTTTGTAAAACACAAATGTTAATTTGTTGTTGATGATCTCTGTTTTTCCTGTTTGATAATAGCCCATTTTCATAATAAATGGCAATTTTATTTATTCTTGTAAAATAGTATCTAACTCCCAGCCCGAACAGCCATGAATACTTTCAGCTAACTGTAACGCCTTTTACGCATAGCCTTTATTCCTATATTTTTCCCTTGTGAAAATGGGGGATATCCTTTTGATCTTGCCTTCTTCCTTCTTGTCAACGACTCGTATAGCCCCTACCATTACACTATTTACCTCTATAAAAGTAATAATAAGTAAATGGTTGATCTAATCTCATTATTATCTTATCGATCTTTTCGGTTGCTGGACTCGTTTCTGTATCTTGATACTTCTCATATAAGCCTTGAAATGCCTTAACCTGCATTTTCCATAATTTCTCTGCGTCATCGCGTCATCAACACCTATTTTGATCAGATTCATTTCCATATCCATTCTCCAGATTCCAGTTTGTCACCTGATTATATTACGACCGATTCTTTATTTCGAGTTGCTGCTGATAAAATTGCTAATGCTTAGAACCATCAACACAAAAAGTAAAAGCGACTTATTTTATGGTGTGCAAAATCAAGTTGTTTCCACATAAGTATAGCAATTTACAGAATGGCCTTTAAGTAATTTTTGATAATATGATCAACATTGGAATAGCGTGGCAGCTGTCAATTGGGCAAAATGTTCCTGTGATACCTTACCTCACCCGAGCATCAGGAAAAGGGTCCCTGTTCTCCTCACACTTCCCCTGCCTGACCGAAGGGTCCACTCTTCTGAAAGGCGCCCTCACTCCGCCGCACAGCGGCGGAGTGAGGGCGCCTGTTCCTTCGGGGCGGACATTGTCAAAATAGATTTTTGTTGTTCTCGTCCACCACCTCTACCAGCTGGCCACGCTCAAAGAGGCCAATGGTCCCCAGTGGCAGCGGCATCAGCGCCAGGGCCGCCTCGCAGAAGGAGAGAAGCTGGTATGTGCAGATGCGGGTGTAGTCGTTGGGGTCCTCGGAGCCATCCTCGCCGATGACGCCCATGTACCAGCCGGAGTCCCCCTCGCAGGTGGGCTCCAGCCGCTGGAGATAGACGGTGTCCGCCTTTCTGGCGGTCTTCTTCATAAGCATGGTGTCCTGGAAGGAGGTGGTCACCGCCTGGACCGCAGCCTTATTCAGAACCTCCGTCTGCTCATGGAAGATCCGCAGGCTGAGGGACAGGTCCTCCTCTGTGGCGGAGAAGGGGTCCCCCACATAGTCGAAGGTCACCATCCGGAACTCCGGCCCCTGCTTTACAAACTTGTAAAAGCTCCACCCGATCTGGATGATGCTGCCATCCTCCAATATGCCGCCGGCCTTCTCCTCCTCCAGCAGGACCCCCGCCAGGAAGTCCGCCGTGGGCTTCCACTCCTCCCGGCAGGAGAGGGATACGGGCTTTCCATTAATATTGTAGGTGTATTTCATACGCTGCCTCCCAATCATATTGAATTGAAATGCCGTTGCACTTTCCTTGTTTCCTGTTTTTTTATCATATCAGATTCTGTCCCTCAGCGCAATCCCCCCAGCTCTGCGCCCGCAGGTGCAGACGGCGGTGCGCATTCGGTCGGGAAAATCAGCCATAACCTGCGTTTTTTCGTTGAGTCTCCCAACCAATCTCGGTCCTTTTATATTTTTTTTCAGATTCCTGTTTTCCTCGACAAATTGAGACAAGTTTTCCGCATGATTTTGTGTATTATAAAGATACTCCAATCCACATTTTGTGGTCGTTTAGAAAGGACGAAGAAAAATGCAGACGATTGCCAAAGAATATCTTTTGCTGTTCAACACACTGACAGACGCGGAAGAGACGCTTCGCAGGCTGGAGGCCCGGTTGATGGAGGCACAGCGGCAGGCCGAGGAGCTCTTTATGGAAAATACGGATCCCAACATACAGAATCCGGATTAAATACAGCGGCCCCGCTGGCAGCGGGGCCGCTCCTTTATGAATCCTCTCTCCTCGGCCCAGGCCGCGCACTCCACATCGCCCCGCGGTATCAGTCAAAAAGACGGGAACGCCAGGAGGCGTTCCCGTCTTTTCAGCAGGGGCATTTTCCCGATGTCAGTCCTCGCACAGACCGGCGGTGATCAGGGCCATGGAGTAGACCTCCTGGCCGTTGCAGCCCCGGGAAAGGTCGTTGATGGGGGCGTTCAGGCCCTGGAGAATGGGTCCGTAGGCCTCGAAGCCGCCCATGCGCTGGCAGATCTTGTAGCCGATGTTGCCGGCGTTGATATCCGGGAAGATGAAGGTGTTGGCCCGGCCCGCCAGGGGAGACTCGGGGCACTTGGTCTCCGCCACACGGTGGGACACGGCGGCGTCAAACTGCAGCTCACCGTCGATGATGATATCGGGGGCCTGGGCCTTGGCCTTGGCGCAGGCGTTGCGCATCTTGTCCACATCCTCGCCGGAGCCGGATCCGTGGGTGGAGTAGCTCAGGAACGCCATATGGGGGTCAATGCCGAAGAGGCGGGCCGTGCCGGCGGTCTCCAGGGCAATCTCCACCAGCTCATCCTCGTTCGGCTTGATATTGATGGCGCAGTCCGCCATAGCGATGACCTCGCGGTCGCCCACGGTGGTGGAGCGGACCAGAATGAAGCAGGAGGAGACGATCTTGCAGCCGGGCTTAGTCTTAATCAGCTGGAGTGCGGGGCGGACCGTGTCGGCGGTGGAGTAGGTGGCTCCACCCAGCAGCGCGTCGGCGTAGCCCATCTTCACCAGCATGGTGCCGAAGTAGTTGCCCTGCTTCAGCATGGAGCGGCACTGCTCCTCGGTCATCTTGCCCTTGCGCAGCTCCACCATGGCGGCCACCATCTTGTCCATGTCCTCAAAGGCCTCGGGGTCCACAATCTCGGCGCCCCGGATGTTAAAACCGGCCTCCTCCGCGGCGGCAAAGACCTCTTCGGGCCTGCCCACCAGGACAGGGGTCAGGAACGTACCGGACAGCAGGCGGGCGGAGGCCTCCAGAATACGGGGGTCCGTGCCCTCGGTGAACACAATCCTGCGGGGATGCGCCTTCAGCTTTTTGATAAGAAATTCAAACATGTTTCTATTACCTCCATAAAAGTCCACAGTACATGGATCAAGTTATCCTCATTATACACCACTGACCCGCCGGGTCAATTGAAAAATGAAAATCCTCACAAAAAAATTTACATTTATTCCACTGCCAGCCAAATAAAATATGCAAATTATACAAAATACACCCCTGAATTCTAGGCATACAGCCTCTTTTTTTCTCTAAAAATGCCGATCCTCGCCATTTTCCAGGGTTGACGGGAGCCGTAAAACGCGGTATGATACCAATGGTAACAAATTGTAACTTTTATGCCTTTTTCAGGAGTATTATGAGTCAACGACCAAGATCAAAGAAGTCGCCGTCCGGCGGGCGGCGCATTGCAAACCCCCGGGCAGAGCGCCAGGAAGACCGGCGGGAGGAGCACCGCCTGGACCCCTCGGTATCCACCGGCGCTACGGCGGGCCTCTATTCCCGGGGTCTTGCGCCGGAGCCCCCTGCGGTCACATCGGAAACTGCCCCCCAGGAACACGCGGTGGAGAACCGCCTCCGCCGCACGGCCAGGCGGCGGGCCGCCATCCCCGCCTGGGAGGAACCGGACCCAAAGAAGACCGCCGGAAAAACCGCCACTTCCCCGCGCAGATCCGGCGAGCCCCGGCCCACGGTTACCTGGTATCAGGCCATCGCTTGGAATCTAAAGCGGGCCAAACGCCGCTGGCGCCACATTCTGCGGGAAAAACGGGCTTCCCGCTTCCCTGAGTCCAACCGCTTTCCCATTCAAATCCTGCTGTTGATCTGGGGCATTTTTCCCATGTGGGGCAGTCTGCTGCAGGAGCGTCTCTGGGGCCACCGGAAACGGGCCATCAGCCGGGGCACCTCCCGGCCGGAGCGGCCGGAACGGGCCGGACACCGTGTGCTGTTCCCCCTGCTGTTCCTGGGGGGCACAGCCTGTATCGCTTTGGCAGCTCTGTTCCTCTCCACTTACACCTATGGCACCACGGTCAGTTACAATGGCGAGGTCATCGCCGCCATGAGCTCCCAGACCGCCGCCGAAGAGGTTCGCCACGATCTGGAGCAGATCACCACCCGCACTCTGGGTGAGAGCTTCACCATTGACGACTCCCTGATCCAATACTCCTCCGGCCTGCTGCGCCGGCAGGACCTGGTGGACCCGGAGACCTACGCCGAAGACCTCTCCCAGGAGGTGGGCCTGGTAACCGCCGCATACTGTCTGTATGTGGAAGGGGAATTTATTGGGGCCACGCCCTACGCTGGAGCCCTGGATGAACTCCTAAAGCAGCTGAAAGCCGCCGGCACCGACGAGGACACCATCTTCTGCGACTTCTCAGAGACTGTGAATATCAAAGAGGAGTACGTCCCCAGCGACCAGATCATGAATCTAGGGTATCTGGCAGAGACGCTGTACAGCACCAAGACCGCCGAGGTCACCTATGAGGTGAAACAGGGCGACACCTGGTCCGAGATCGCCGAGGACCACGGCCTGACTTCCAAGGAGCTGGAAGCCCTGAACCCCGGCTATGACATCAACAAGCTGCAGATCGGCGAAATCCTGACCATGTCCTCCTCCGTGCCCTACCTGACTAGGACGGTGGTCCAAAAGGAACGGTATGTAGCCGAGGTAAACTACGACGTGGAGTACACCGACGATAACAGCATGTACAAGGGCGACACCAAGGTGACCTCCAAGGGCGTCTTCGGCGCGGCGGACGTAGTGGCCAACGTCACCTACGTCAACGGCGAGGAGGTGGAGCGGACAGTCCTCTCCTCCGTCACTCTCCGGGAACCTGTGACGGAGCACCAGCTCCGGGGCACGAAGGAGCGTCCCACCTGGTATCCCACCGGCACGTTCCGCTGGCCCATTACGGGCCGTATTACCTCCCGCTTCGGCGGACGGAAGTCCCCCGGCGGCATCGGCTCCACCAACCACCAGGGCATCGACATCGCGGCCCCGCGTGGCACGCCGGTCTACGCCGCCGACGGCGGCACCGTCACCTACTCCGGCTGGATGGGCGGCTACGGCTATCTGGTGGAAATCGACCACGGCAACGGCTACAAGACTCGCTACGGCCATAACAGCAGCCTGACGGTCTCCGTGGGCCAGCACGTCTACAAGGGCCAGCAGATTGCACGGGTGGGCTCCACCGGCAACTCCACCGGCAACCACTGTCACTTTGAGGTCCGCTACAACGGCGTGGCCCGCAATCCGCTGAACTATCTGCCCTAGCGCGGCATATACGATGAAACGGGCCTCCCCTATCCGGGGAGGCCCGTTTTCTTTGCGCCAAAATCCTCTGTGTTCTCCATCTGCTCCAGCAGCGCCGCCATACTCTCCGGGGCCGGGCCGCAGCCCTCCCGGATCCACTTCTCCAGCTGGGAGAGGAGGATGGCGCAGGCGCCGCCCCGTCCTCCCGGACAGACCAGGTAAAGAGCTCATAGACGTCAGCAAAGTGGCAGTAAAAAGTCTGGCGGTGGATGCCGCACCGGTCCGTCAGGGGGTGGACCTGTACCCGCTCCAAGGGCGTGGTCTCCAGCAGCTCCCACAGAGCGTCCGCCAATTTGCGCTTTGTCCGTGTCCCCTTCAAGACTGTCTGCATACCGGCTTTCCCTCTATCTCTCCCGCAAAAATACGGTCTCACTCCCTGCTCTCCAGATATCTCTGCCCATATCTGCCCAAAATATAGGTTAAACCTGTATGTGATATAGCGCAAACCTCTGCTAAATACAAGTGTAACTTATAAAATTTCATTAAGGAGAAGCACATCCCATTTTTAAACTATTGGAATATCAATCGATTCCATTTGCCCTCCAAATATAGCATAAACCCATATAGGCTCCCCGTCTCATGTCTCGGGCGGCGGGCAGCGCGGGGAGGTTGCAGGGAGGGTATTATGGAGAACCATATCAGGCAGCTGCGGGAAGAATTTCACATGACCCAGGCCCGTCTCAGCATCGAGCTGGGAGCCTCCCAGGAGACAGTGAGCGCCTACGAAAACCGGAAGCATTACCCCAGTTTTCCACAATTGCAGAAGATGTCCGCTATCTTCCACGCCAGCATCGACTATGCCATGGGCCTCTCCGAAATCCGCCGCCCCGCTCTGCCCCGGGAAGCCGGGGATCTCTCCGCCCTGCTGGATCTGGCCCCGACCTATATCCTGGGAATGCTGGACACCTCCGCCCCGTGAAACGCGCCGGCCCGGCCGCCGAAGGCAGCCGGGCCCTCACCTCTTGAAAAATTTCACGAAAAGTTGAAGAAATCCGGGCCCCTGTCCCGTAATATAGGCATCAGGCGCACGGGAGGGAGGTGGCGGCAGGAAACATGACAAAAGAGCAGTTTTCGGAGTTGGTATCCCAGTACGAACGGCTGGTCTATACCGTCTGCTTTCAGTTGGTGCGGGACGCCTCCGCTGCCGAGGACCTGACCCAGGAGACATTCCTCTCTGCCTGGCTCCACCGGGGTTCCCTCCCCCAGGGCTATGAGCGGCAGTGGCTGGGACGCATCGCCGCCAACAAGGCCAAGGACCACCTGCAAAGCGCCTGGTCCCGTCACAGCGTGCTTCCGGGGGACGGGGCCATGCCCCCGGGCCTGGCCCCGCCCGCCGAGGAAATCGCCCTGCAAAAGACCGGAGCGGCCTCCATTGCGGCAGAAATCGAAGCCCTCAAGGAGCCTTACCGGCCGGTGTGCCGCCTGTGCCTGCTGGAGGAGAAGTCCCCGGAGGAGGCGGCCCTGGCCCTGGGCAGGCCGGTAAAGACAGTACATACACAGCTCTCCCGGGGCAAACGGCTGCTGCGGGAGCGATTGGAAAGGAGCGGAGGATATGGAACGGTTTCGCGCTGACGGACATCTGACAAACGAGGCGCTGGCGGCCCTGGTCCGGGACGATGGCCTGGACGAACTGGGCCGCCTGGAGATCGCGGAGCACCTGTCCTTCTGCGATCTGTGCCTCCAGCGGTACACGGACGCCTTGGCCGGCACGGTGCTGCTGGAGCCGGAGCGGTCCTGCCAGAAGACCCTCTGGGTCCGCGTCAGAACGCGGACCCTCCGGCTGGTGACCAGCCGGTACGCCACGGCCGCCGCCGCCGTGGCCCTGGCGCTGACCCTGCTGTGGAGCGGCCAGGAGATTCAGCTCTCCCGTCCCGCCCTGCCGGAGACCCGCTCCGCCGCGGAGCGGCTCCACACCTGGCCGGAGCGCTGGAACGACGCCCTCAGCGAGACGCTGTCGGGCGTGACGGACTTCTTTGACGGCCTGAGGCCGGGAAACAACTCTCGAGGAGGGATTTCATCATGAGACTGATCCGAGGCATTTTATTCTTTATCTTCTCCTGCGTCCCCGGGTGCGGGCAGATGCACCAGGGACTTATGAAGCGGGGCATCTCCCAGACCATTGTGTTCTGCGGCGTGCTGGCCATTGCCATCTTCCTGGAGATCGGAACTCTGGCGGTATTCCTGCTGCCGCTGTGGCTTTACTCCTTTTTTGACAGCTACAACCTCCGCCGCCAGCGGATGGAGGGCACGGAGGACGAGGACGCCTACCTCTTCGGCATGTCGGACCTGGACGCCCAGCGCCTCTCGGAGCTCCTGGCCAAGCGGCACAGCGTCATCGGCTGGGCGCTGGTGCTGGTGGGCCTGTATGTGCTGTATAACACCGTGGTCCAGCAGTTCATGCGGGGGATTTGGAATCTGTTCCCCTGGCTGGACTGGCTGTATGACCTGCTGGTGTGGGACGCCCCCCGCATCGCGGTGACACTGCTGATCATTGCCCTGGGCATGTGGTTCATCCGGGGGCCCAAGCGGACGGCCCCGGATGACATCCCCGTCTTCACCCCCGGCCCGGAGGCTGAGGGTCCGGCCTATCAGCCGGAGTTCTTCCAGGAGGCTCCCCACGCGCCGGACGTCCCCGGCGGCGGGCCGGAAACAGAAGAGGAGGACGCCCATGGAAACGGCTGAGCAGGCGGTGCAGACCGCAGTTCCCCGGCAGCGCCGGGTGGGCACCTTCACCCTGGGGATCGTATTGGTCATTGCCGGCGCGGGGATGCTGGCGTCCATGTTCTGGCCCCAGTTCCAGCCGGAGTGGCTGCTGAAAGCCTCCCCCTGCATTCTGATTCTCCTGGGAATCGAGACGCTGCTCTCCGCCCGGGGCGGCGGACGGGTGAAATACGACTGGCTGGGGATGTTCCTCTGCTTCATCCTCACCGGGGCGGCGCTGTGTATGTACTGTGCGGCCTGGTGGGTCGTCAACGGGAATTCCCTCGTCAGCGCCTCCCGCTGGGCCAACGAATACCTTTACGAGATGACCTACGACCGGTTGGACGGCGCAGACTCCCACACCATGCGCCTGGAGGCGGGGGACACGCTCCAGTGCCAAATCTACACCTATTACGGCCGGTTGGAGGTGGAGATCAGCGACGAGGACGGGAACACCCTCTGCGAGGGCAATGCCCTGGAGGGGAACCACACGATTGAGATCCCCAGAACCGGGGACTACACCATTTTGGTCTGGGGCCGCCATGCCGGCGGGGGATTTTCCTTCGTCCGCGCCGTTGCCGGGGAGGTCCCGCCGGCGGAGGAGGCGCCGCCGGAGACCGAGCGTTACTCGGAAATCGAGACCGTTCCCCAAGAGGACGGCTGAACCATCTGGCATCCGCCGGAACGACACTTGTTTCCGGCGGATGCCGTTTTCATCTGAGAAAGGAGCGCTTGAAAATGGAACAGCATCCCTTTTCAACAGCAGAAACCCTCTCCCACGCAGCCATCTATTTTTTGCTGTTTCTGGCCGGGGACCTCTCCAGCAGCCTGATCTTTGACGGGCTCTTCTCCGTCATCACATTTCAAAGCTGGGAGTGGTATGTCATTCTCCGAATGACCGGGTGTCTGCTGGTCACGTGGGGCTTTTTCCGGCTCTATACGGAAAAGCGCCTCCATTTGAAAATGGAAGACTTTGGAATCACCTTTCGGATCCCGGTGTGGAGCGCCGTCCTGTCCCTCCTGCTCCCCGCCTTTGCAGCCGCCGCCTTTTGGACGGTGGGAACGGCGGAGGCAAACGCCTTTTCCCCCGGTGAACTGCTTCTGACCACGGCCACCTCCGCGGCCATGGCCCTGAAAGCCGGCATTCTGGAGGAGATGCTGTTCCGAGGCTTTATCATGCGGCTGCTTGAGCGCCGCTGGAACCGGTCTGCTGCGATTCTGGTCCCGTCGCTGCTGTTCAGCCTGGCCCACATCCCCTCCATGGAGGTCTTCACCGCCGGGGGCCTTGCGCTGCTGGCTGTCAGCGGTACGCTGGTGGGGGTCATGTTCTCCCTGGCCGCCTGCCGGGGAAACTCCATCGGCGGCAGCGCCCTCATGCATGCCGTGTGGAATTTTGTCATGGCGACCAACATTCTGCACATCACAACGGCGGAGGGCGCCTACGGCAGCCCGCTGTTTCAAATCACGCTCCCGCTGGACAACATCCTGCTGACCGGGGCGGGATTCGGCGCGGAAGCCTCTCTCATCGCCATCGCCGGATACGCCCTTGTCTGCCTGGTCCTCCTCTTTCCAAAGGGGCGGACGGCTCTCTTCCGGCCTGCCTCCGAATAACCCCGCCGCAAGCGGCGGCACAGCCCCGGCCGGATCGGCCGGGGCTTTTTCCGACCTGCCAGACTCCGTCCATTTCCCCGCTCTATTTTTCTTTCCAAATCCGCCCGAATGTGGTATACTTGTCCGGGAAAATTTTTGTATGAAGGGGGAATCTCCATCATGGCGGCTATCGGCTTTGACAACGAATTATATCTCACCACCCAGTCGGAGCAGATCAAAAAACGGATTGCCCAGTTCGGCGGCAAACTGTACCTGGAGTTTGGCGGCAAGCTCTTTGACGACTACCACGCTTCCCGGGTGCTGCCCGGCTTCGCGCCGGACAGCAAAATCCGGATGCTCCAGCAGCTGCGGGACGATGTGGAGATCGTCATCGCCATCAACGCGGCGGACATTGAGAAAAACAAGATCCGGGGGGACCTGGGCATCGCCTACGACGACGATGTGCTGCGTCTCATTGATATCTTCCGGGGCATGGACCTGTATGTGGGCAGCGTGGTGCTGAACCGCTACAACGGCCAGACCGCCGCCGACGCCTTTTTGAAGCGGCTGACCGCCCTGGGCATCCGGTGCTGCCGCCACTACCCTATCGCGGGCTATCCCTCCGACGTGCCCCATATCGTCAGCGACGACGGCCTTGGAAAAAACGACTACATCGAGACTACACACTCCCTGGTGGTGGTCACGGCCCCGGGCCCCGGCAGCGGCAAGATGGCCACCTGCCTCAGCCAGCTCTACCATGACCACAAACGGGGCATCACCGCCGGATACGCCAAGTTTGAGACCTTCCCCATCTGGAACCTGCCGCTGAGGCACCCGGTGAATCTGGCCTACGAGGCCGCCACAGCAGACCTGAACGACGTGAACATGATCGACCCCTTCCACCTGGAGGCCTACGGTGAGACCGCCGTGAACTACAACCGGGACGTGGAGATCTTCCCGGTGCTCAACGCCATCTTCGAGAAAATTCAAGGCGCCTCCCCCTACAAATCCCCCACGGACATGGGGGTAAACATGGCGGGAAACTGCATCGTGGACGACGGGGTATGCCGGGAGGCCTCCCGGCAGGAGATTCTCCGCCGCTACTACACCGCCTGTGTGGAGAAAATCCAGGGAAAGGCCGGGGACGAGCCGGTGCGGAAACTGGAGCTGGTGATGAACCAGGCCGGCGTCACGCCGGAAATCTGTCCCGCTGTGTCCGCCGCCCTTTTGAAGGCCGAGGCCACCGGGGCCCCTGCCGGGGCCATGGTCCTGCCGGATGGCCGGGTGGTGACAGGCAAAACCTCCGAAACATTGGGCGCGGCCTCCGCCCTGCTGCTGAACGCCCTGAAGGCCCTGGGGAACATCGACCACCACTTTGAGCTGATCTCCGCCCAGGTCCTGGAGCCGGTGTGCCGCCTGAAGACCGGATATCTGGGCCATAAGAACCCCCGCCTTCACACCGACGAGGTGCTGCTGGCCCTGACCATCTCCGCTCTGACCAACCCCCTGGCGGACCTGGCCCAGCAGCAGATGCCAAAGCTCCGGGGCTGCGACGCCCACTTCTCCGTCATTCTCAGCGACGAGGACGAGCGGCTGCTGCGGCAGCTGGGCATCAACGTCAGCTTTGAGCCCAAGTACGAGACGAAGAAGCTGTACCACAAGTAAAGAGGTATCTTATGGAAACGAAATTGCTCTGCGCCTCTAGTTACGGACTGCTCAGCCTATACCGCAGCAGGCTGATGGGGCTGGCCTGCTGTTCCATGCCTATGAGCTGAAATTTGGCCTCCTCCCGCTGGATGCCTTTAAGGCCGCCGGTTTTGCGGGGGTGGACGTCTTCTTTCTGCTATCGGGCATGGGGCTGTATGTCTCTCTTTCACAGGCAAACAAGGCGGGGGCTATTGTCCGCATACTACGCACGCCCGGCTGTTCGGATCCTGCCGTCCTACTGGCTTGTGGTGGGAACCTATAGCCTGTGGCTGCGCCTCTGCGGCCGTATCTCCCTGAAAACGGCGGCGTGGAGCATGTCCGCGCTGTACTATTGGTTTCACATCCCTGGCTCGTTTAACTGGTATGTGCCTGCCCTGCTGGCCTTTTATCTGCTCTCGCCCCTCTTTTTCCGGATGTTCCGCCGCAGCGGTCATCCGCTGGCGCTGGTGTTGGCGGCTTTCCCTGTGTCCTATGGGCTGTACCGCCTGTCCATTGCTCTGGAGCTGAACTATATGGAGGACTTTCTCTACCGGATTCCCACCTTTTCCCTGGGGGCTTTGCCGGGCGCTGTCTGACGGAGGACCGCCCCCTTGACCGGCGGCATGAGGCAGTCTGGGCCCTTCTCGCGGTCTGCGGAGCGCTCCTTTGGGTGCTGGTATCCGCCGGGGCTTTTACATCAACTTTTGCTACATCGCCATCTCCATGCTCATGCCGGGGTGTCTGCTGCTGAGTTGGCTGCTGGACGGCCTCCGCATTGAGGGACCGCACCGCTTTCTGCGCCTGCTGGGGAAAAACAGTCTGGAGATCTATCTTTTGAACGTAGTGTTCACCCGGGAATTTGACACTCTGGCCCCGCTTTTGGACCACGGTCCGCGGTGCCTCTTCTTCTCCCTCTCCTGCTGGACGCTGAATATCCTGCTGGGACTGGCGCTGCACCGGGGCATAGAGGCGGCAAAGGCCCGGCTGAGTTGCCGCCGGGAGGCGGCGCGCCGCTGAATGGAGGAGCTGTACCGGAAAACCATGCGCAGAGACCCGGATGGGGAGAATTTTTTGTAGACTTTTTTGTGGGGCTGGATACCCCGTCCGATGTCCGCGGCAGTACACTGGACAAGCTGGCGGAGACCACCCACAGCTTTTGGAATTGATTGGAATGGAAAGGAACACTTTATGGACCCGATTATTTTACAAATTGCACGGGAATTGGACAAGCGGCCGGAGCATGTGGAAAACGTGGTGCGCCTCCTGGACGAGGGCAACACTATCCCCTTCATCGCCCGGTACCGCAAGGAGCTCCACGGCGCCATGGACGACACCGCCCTCCGGACCCTGGAGGAACGGCTCCAGTACCTCCGGGGCCTCCAGGAACGGCGGGAGACGGTGAAATTCGCCATCGAGGAGCAGGGCAAGCTGACGGAGGAGCTGGCCGCCGCCATCGACAGCGCCCAAACGCTGGCGGAGGTGGAGGACCTGTACCGCCCCTACAAGCAAAAGCGCCGCACCCGGGCCACGATGGCGAAGGAGAAGGGCCTGGAGCCGTTGGCAGAGCTCCTCTTCGCCCAGGGGCCGGACTGCCCGGACCCGCTGGAGGAAGCGGCGAAGTACGTCGACCTGGAAAAGGGCGTGGAGACAGCGGAGGACGCCCTTCAAGGGGCATCCGACATTATCGCCGAGCAGATTTCCGACGACGCGGAGCTGCGCAAGCGGCTGCGGGAGCTGCTGATGAAAAACGGGATCCTCCGCAGCGCCGCCGCCACAGAGGAGGACAGCGTCTATCGCCTGTACTATGACTTTTCCCAGGCCCTCTCCAGGCTCCAGGGCCACCAGATCCTGGCCGTCAACCGGGGAGAGAAGGAGGAACTGCTGAAGGTCTCCATCGAACTGGACCGGGAGCTGGCCCTGCGGACCGTCCGCCGCCATGTGGTGGTCCCCGGCAGCCGGGCCATGGAATTTGTGAAGGCCGCCGCCGAAGACGCCTACGACCGTCTGATCTTTCCCTCCCTGGAGCGGGAGGCCCGCTCTGAGCTGACCGACCGGGCCAACGAGGGGGCCATCGGCCAGTTTGCCCTGAACCTGCGTCCCCTCCTGATGCAGCCGCCGGTGAAAGGCAAGGTCACCATGGGCCTGGACCCCGGGTACCGCATGGGCTGCAAGGTGGCCGTGGTGGACGGCACCGGCAAGGTACTGGACACCGCCGTGGTCTACCCCACCTACAATGAGCGGAAGAAGGACGAGGCCATTGCCACCCTGGCAAAACTCATCAAAAAGCACGGTGTGGAGCACATCGCCATCGGCAACGGCACCGCCAGCCGGGAGACGGAACAGATGGCGGTGGAACTGATCCGGCAGGTGAACGCCGCCGGAGCCCATGTCTCCTATATGATTGTCTCCGAGGCCGGGGCTTCCGTGTACTCCGCCAGCAAGCTGGCGGCGGAGGAGTTCCCCCAGTTCGACGTGAACCTCCGCTCTGCCGTGTCCATCGCCCGGCGGCTCCAGGACCCCCTGGCGGAGCTGGTGAAAATCGACCCCAAGGCCATCGGCGTGGGACAGTACCAGCACGATATGCCCCCCAAGCGGCTGGGGGAGGCCCTGGACGGCGTGGTGGAGGACTGCGTCAACGCCGTGGGCGTGGACGTGAACACCGCCTCTCCCTCCCTCCTCCAGCGGGTGGCAGGACTGAACAGCACAACCGCCAAAAACGTGGTGGCCTACCGGGAGGAAAACGGCCCCTTCACCGCCCGGAAGCAGATTTTAAAGGTCCCCAAGCTGGGACCCAAGGCCTTCCAGCAGTGCGCCGGCTTCCTGCGGGTGCCGGAGAGCAAATCCGTGCTGGACAACACCGCCGTCCACCCGGAGAGCTACGGCGCCGCCGAGAAGCTGCTGTCCCTGACGGGCCACTCTCTGTCGGACGTGGGCGGCGGGAACCTGCGGGACCTGCCCGCCCAGGTGAAATCCTACGGCGAGGAAAGGGCCGCGGCGGAGTGCGGCGTGGGCGTACCCACCCTGCGGGACGTGGTTGGCGAGCTGATGAAGCCGGGCCGGGACATCCGGGACGACCTGCCTCAGCCCATCCTCCGCACCGACGTGCTGGAGATCAAGGACCTGAAGCCCGGCATGGTGCTGACGGGCACCGTGCGCAACGTCATCGACTTCGGCGTCTTTGTGGACATCGGCGTCCACCAGGACGGGCTGGTCCACATCTCCCAAGTGGCGGACAAATTTGTCAAACATCCCTCCGAGGCCGTGTCCGTAGGGGACGTGGTGAAGGTAGTGGTGCTGGAGGTGGATGAAAAAAAGAAGCGGATCAGCCTCTCCATGCGCCAGGTCCCCAAGGGCTAATGGCCTCAAATGAGGCCTGCCTCCCAACCAGCACATAAGCTAAAGCAATATTGAATATTATCATTTCGCGCTTTACTTATAGGAGAAACCCCGCTATAATAGGGAAGGTTGAGCGCGCATTTTTACAATAGGTCAACCTCTATAATCATAATCATATTGGCAATCTAAAAAAACCGGGAGGCTTTTCAAAATGTCAAATTGCGCCATTGTAGGCATCAACTGGGGCGACGAGGGCAAGGGCCGCATGGTGGACCTGCTGACCCAGGACTACGACGTGGTGGTCCGCTACCAGGGCGGCGGCAACGCCGGACACACGGTGATGAACGAAAAAGGCAAATTCGCCCTGCACCTGCTGCCCTCCGGCATTTTCCGGGACGGTGTCGTGAACATCCTGGGCAACGGTGTGGCCGTGGACTGCGAGAGCCTCTGGACGGAGATGCAGGACGTGGTGTCCAAGGGCGTGCCCATCACCCCGGAGAATCTGAAAATCAGTGACCGGGCCAGCCTGCTGCTGCCCTGGCACCGTGATCTGGACAACCTGGAGGAGCAGCGCCTGGCGGACAAGAAGTACGGCTCCACCAAGCAGGGCATCGCCCCCTTTTACTCCGACAAATACCAGAAGAAGACCGTCATGGCCGGGGAGCTGCTGTACCCGGCGAAGCTCTGGGAACACCTGGAGGGCATTCTAGAGTGGAAGAACCTGACGTTGGAAAAGGTCTACGGCGCAAAGCCCTATACCATGGAAGACCTGCGGAGCTGGTTCGCGGACTTTGGCGAAAAGATCAAGCCCTTCGTCTGCGACACCGGCGCGTTTTTGCGCGGCGCCCAGGCGGAGGGGAAGAAAATTCTCTTTGAGGCCCAGCTGGGCTCCCTGCGGGATCTCGACTACGGCATCTACCCTTACACCACCTCCTCCAACCCCATCGCCGCCTACGCCCCGGTGGGCTCCGGCCTGCCCTCCGCCAAAATCGATGAGATCGTGGGTGTGGTGAAGGCCTACTCCTCCTGTGTGGGCGAGGGTCCCTTCACCTGCGAGTGGTTCGGCGAAAAGGCGGAGAAGCTCCGGGAGGCGGGAAGCGAATACGGTGCCAAGACCGGCCGCCCCCGCCGGGTGGGCCCCATCGATCTGGTAGCCACCCGCTACGGCGTTCAGTGCCAGGGCGCCACCAACATCGCCCTGACCAAGCTGGACGTGCTGAGCTGTCTGGATGAGATCCCCATCTGCGCCCACTATGAGCTGTACGGTCAGGAGACGGACCAGTTCCCCTTCCCCGCCGTGCTGGCAGACGCAAGGCCGGTGGAGACCTCCATGCCCGGCTGGAAATGCGATATCTCCGGCGCACGGAAGTGGGAGGACCTGCCCCAGGCCGCCCGGGACTATGTGGAGTACGTGGAAAAGGAGATTGGCTGCCGCATTGGCTACGTGTCCGTGGGACCGGAGCGGGATGCCATTATCCTGCGATAAACGACTTGGGAGAAATCTATGGGACTGTTTGGTTTTGGGAAAAAGCAGCCAGAAAAAAAGGGGCTCAGCCAGGAGGAGACCGCCCGCCGGTGGAAAGACGCCTACCGGGCCAATCCCCAGGTGTACCAGAAAAACGGCGGTGACACCCTCCTTGGAAACTGCACCCTGACAGAGGATGTGGACACCCTGCTCCCCCTTCATCCCGGGAGCCAGTGGGCGGTGGACGGCAGACCCGTTCCAGACTGGATTCTCAGCCCGGTCAGCATCACCGAGCAGCGCATTCTGGGGCAGATGGAGTATCCGGAGGCCATGAAGCGGCTCCGGCCCTTCTCTCTGGCGGAATCAGAGGGCTGGATTTTGATTCGGGCCATGACCCACGCAGAACTGGACGGGCTGTTTGCGGGCCTTCCCCGGCAATTGATCTAGAGCCTGTTCTCAAATTGGAGGTTTTGATGATGAAAGACCGCTATGAATCCCCCCTGTCCTCCCGGTACGCGTCGGAATTTATGCTGAACCTCTTCTCCGCCGAAAAGCGCATTCAGACCTGGCGGCGGCTGTGGGTGGCCCTGGCCCGGGCAGAGCACAAGCTGGGCCTGCCTGTGACGGCGGACCAGGTGGCGGAGCTGGAGGCTCATATCTCCGACATTGACTTTGAAATGGCGGCCCAGAGGGAGAAGGAGGTCCGCCATGACGTCATGGCCCACGTCTATACCTACGGCAAGGCCGCTCCCTCCGCCGCCGGCATTATCCATCTGGGGGCAACCAGCTGCTATGTTACCGACAACGCGGACCTGATTCTCTACCGGGAGGGCCTGCGGTATCTCCGGGGAGAACTGGCCGCCGTGCTGGCGAACCTGGCTCAGTTTGCGGAGAAGTACAAGGCCACGCCCACTCTGGGCTACACCCACTACCAGCCCGCCCAGCTGGTAACCGTGGGCAAACGGGCCGCGCTGTGGATGCAGGATTTCCTCAGTGATCTGGAGGAGCTGGACTTTGTTCTGGAGAACCTGAAATTCCTGGGCTGCCGGGGCACCACCGGCACCGAGGCCAGCTTTATGGACCTCTTTGAGGGGGACGGTGAGAAAATCGACGAGATGAACCGGCAGATCGCCGGGGAATTCGGCTTTGACAAGTGCTTCCCCGTCTGCGGCCAAACCTATCCCCGGAAGGTGGACAGCCGCATCTTAAACTGCCTCTCCGCCATCGCCCAGAGCTGCTGCCGGATGGCCAACGACATCCGCCTGCTCCAGCACGACCGGCAGGTGGAGGAGCCCTTTGAGAAAAACCAGATCGGGTCCTCCGCCATGGCCTACAAGCGCAACCCCATGCGGTCCGAGCGCATCTGCTCTCTGAGCCGCTACCTCATGGCCGACGCCATGAACGCGCCTCTCACCGCCTCCGTCCAGTGGCTGGAGCGGACCCTGGACGACTCCGCCAACCGCCGGATCTCCATGCCGGAGGGCTTTCTCTGCGCCGACGCCATTCTGCGCCTCAGTCAGAACGTCACCGACGGTCTCCACGTCAATGAGAAGGTGGTGGACCGCACCGTGCGGGAGTACCTCCCCTTCATCGCCACGGAGAACCTGATGATGGAGGGGGTCAAGCGTGGCGGCGACCGGCAGGCGCTCCACGAGATCATCCGCACCTGCTCCATGGCCGCCACTGCCAAGATGAAAGAGGGCAAGCCCTGCGACCTGCTGCACCGGCTGGCTGCGGAGCAGGCTTTCGGCATGACAGGGGCGGAGATGGAGGCCGTGCTGGATCCGGCACTGTACACCGGCCGCTGCACAGAGCAGGTGGAGGTCTTTCTGGCCCGGGTACGGCCGCTTCTGGCAGACGCCTCCCTGGAAAAGCCGGAGATCAATCTGTAAATGCCCTTCGCGGCGGACTGCTGTTCTCAAATGAAGGACAGCTGTCCGCCGTTGGTTTATCCGTTTTCTCTGCAAAGTCGAATAAGGTTGCAGAAAATTGGTTCTGGATTTTGTCTGTTTTGACGTTGACAAACGCCCGTCTGCGGTGATACACTGCAAACATCAATTAAAAATTGTCAAGGCATTGATGGAGAAAAGTAACGCGGACGTTCCGGGCCAGTGAGCGGGGGATGGTGGAAACCCCGTACCAAAGAATCCGCGGGAAGAACACTCCGGAGCCGCAACCTGAACGCGGATTCATCCGCCAGTAAGCGCGACGGGTCGTGACCGTTACATCACGCGGGCTTGTTGGAGCCTTGAAGAGGTGGCGTCCCATTGGGAGGCAAATTAGGTGGCACCGCGGATAGCAGCTATTCGTCCTAAAATATTAGGATATAGCTGCGTTTTATTTTATCTAGGAGGTGCGCTTATGTGTACAATCATGGGATTTTCCCAGAAGACGCTGACCCGGCAGGAGATCGTCCCCTTCCTGGACCGCACGGCCTCCCGGGGCCCGGACATGAGTCAGATCGTCGAGACCCCCTCCGGCTGGCTCTGCTTCCAGCGGCTTTCCATTATGGGCCTCACGGAGGCGGGGATGCAGCCCTTCTCCCTGGACGGAGACTTTGTGGTCTGCAACGGCGAGATCTACGGTTTCCGGCCTCTGAAACGCCAACTGGCGGAAAAGGGCTACCAGTTCCAAAGCGGCAGCGACTGTGAGGTACTGCTCCCCCTGTTCCGTGAGTACGGTCTGGAAATGTTCTCCCGGCTGGACGCGGAGTTTGCCCTAGTGATCTACGACGCCTCTGCGGATTCCCTTATCGCCGCCCGGGACCCCATCGGCATCCGCCCCCTTTTCTTTGGGTACGACAGGACCGGGGCCATCGTCTTTGCCAGCGAGGCCAAGAACCTGGTGGGCCTGTGCGATGAAATCTGCCCCTTCCCTCCGGGGCACTACTACGCCCGCGGCAGGTTCGTCCGCTATGCTGACCTGACTGCGGTCCGCTCCTATTGCAAAGACGATCTGGAGACGGTGTGCCGGGGCATTCGGGACCGGCTGATCGCCGCCGTGGACAAACGGCTGGACGCCGACGCCCCGGTGGGCTTCCTTCTCTCCGGCGGGCTGGACTCCTCGCTGGTGTGCGCCATCAGCTCCATCGTGCTGGGGAAGAAGATCCGCACCTTTGCCATCGGGATGGACACCGACGCCATCGATCTGAAATACGCCCGGGAGACCGCCGATTTTATCGGCGCCGACCACACGGAGGTCATCATGACCCGGCAGGAGGTGCTGGATTCTCTGGACGGCCTCATCGCGCTGCTGGGCACCTGGGACATCACCACCATCCGGGCCAGCATGGGGATGTACCTCT
>NZ_CAJULS010000002.1:0-29614 GCF_910587525.1 uncultured Oscillibacter sp.
TTGGCGGCGGCGATGGCCCGGGGGTCCTTCTCCGGCTTGGAGAGGTTGATGGTGATGTCCAGATCGCCGTACTCCGTGGGGGCAACCCACTTCACGTCTCTGGCAATGCGGTAGCGGCGGATGTAGTCCGTATCCTGGCTGAACCGGTAATACCAGTCCGTGGCCGCCTGGGGAGACTGGGCGTATTTCTCCCGGAAGGTCCCGATGACCTGAGAGGGGCGGGGGGTGAGAATTCCCATCAGGCCGGTGTCAAAGAGGTCCCGGCTGGTGATGTCCCCCTGAATCACCCCCCGCTTTACGGCAAATTCCGTCAGCAGGCCCAAGATCATCTCCAAGGAGGTCTCCGCTGTTCCCGCGGCCTGCGGCTCCTCATACTCCGTCAAACCCATGGCGGCAAGCAGGGTGTTGACCGCCCAGGTTCGGTCAGCCTCCGCAATCAGCCCCCTGGATACTCCATAGTCTGCCAGGGCAGCGATCTGGACAGAATAGATATCGATCATACTCTCCAACTCCTCTCACAATGACTGAACCGTGTCCAGCCGGACGCCGCCCACCGGGCGGATGGCCACCACATGGCAGCTGTCCCGGCCCAGAACGGCCTCGATGCCGCTTTTGAACTTCTCCAGCATATCCAGGGGCACGAAGGCCTGGATGGTCCCCGCGAAGCCGCCGCCGTGGACCCGGCAGGCCCCCGCCGTGTCCAGCAGACGCTCCGCCAGGGCCAGGGCAAAGGCCACATCCTGGTGCTCCTTGTACCCGGCGGGGACCACATTCTGGAGATACCGCCAGCTGGAGAGGCCGGAGTCTCTCACGTGCATCAAAAAGGCGTCAAAGTCCCCCCGGCGCAGGGCGCCCACCTGGCCGCGAACCCGGGCGTTGTCGTCATAGATATGGATGGCCCGCAGCACCGCCCGGTCGCCGCACTTCCGCCGGAGCTCCGGCAGGGCGGCAATGAAATCCTGCTCAGGCACCTCCCGCAGCACCTCCTTGCCGAAGTGCCGGCATATGGCCCGCAGCTCCTCCGGGACGGCGGCGTACTCGTCCGTCAGGTCCGCGTGGTCCGCGCCGCTGTCGATGATGCAGAGGGCGTGTCCCGTGGCGGCCAGATCCAGGGGGATCTGTTCCACCACCGGATTGGCGGGATCGGCGAAATCAATGGCCACCACGCCGCCCACAGAGGAGGCGGTCTGGTCCATGAGCCCGCAGGGCTTGCCGAAGAACACATTCTCCGCGTACTGGCCGATCTGGGCGATCTCCACGGCGGAGGCGCGCCCGTCCCAGAAGAGGCCGCCCAGCATAGTGCCGATGAGCACCTCAAAGGCGGCGGAGGAGCTCAGCCCGCTGCCGCCGGGCACGTCGGAGACCATGTAGGCCTCCACGCCCCCCACGGGACAGCCCATCTCCCGCATCCGGGCGGCCACGCCCCGGATGAGGGCGGCGGTGGTGTTCTCCTCTCCCGCCACCGGGGTCAGACGTTCCAGATCCACCGAAATCAGCGGGTATCCCTCCGACTGGACCCGAATCATACCGCTGTCATTGACCGCGGCGGCGGCCAAAATATCCAGGTCCACTCCGGCGGCCAACACCCGGCCGTGCTGATGGTCCGTGTGGTTGCCCCCCAGCTCCGTGCGGCCGGGAGCACTGAAAAGGGCCTCCGCCTCCCTGCCGAAGGTCTTTGCAAATCCCTCCAGAACACCGGCGCACCGGCTCTGGGCCGTCTCCAGCTTCGCCGCGCCGTAGAGGCTTTGCAGGGTCTCATTCAGGCCGCCCTGCTCCAGCCTCTCTCTCAAAGTCTGTTCCATAACAGTCTCCCCTTTTCTTCCAATTTATTTCTGCTCATCAAGGCGCCTCCGGCAGAAACTCCGCCAGATTCTCCCGTGTCACCGCCGTGTGCGGCCGCCAGCAGTATTTTTCGTCCTCCAGCTCCACCGCCGCTCCGGGGTCCTCCCCCTGGGCCAGGGCACAGCTGAGCGCCAGGATGTCCGCCGCCTGGCCGGCGGCGTCGTTGAGAACGGTGCCCCGCAGGGTCCCCTCCTCCATTGCCCGCAGGGCCGGCGCCGTGGCGTCCACCCCCACGATGAAGGGCATCTCCTCCGCCGTCATCCCCGCGTCCAGACAGGCGTCAATGGCCCCCAGGGCCATGTCGTCGTTGTTGGCAAACACCACCTCAATGGCGCCTCCCAGCTCCTCCAGCCACCGCTGCATCCGAAGCCTCGCCGGTCCCCGCTGCCAGTCGGCGGCGTTGTTGGACAGCTTCTCCATAGGCACTCCGGCGGCGGTCAGGGTACGGACGCTGTACTCCGTCCGCAGCAGAGAGTCCTGATGGCCTGGCTCCCCCTCCAGCATTACATACTGCAAAACGCCGTCGCCGTTTCGGTCCAGGGCGCCGGGGTCCGCCCGCCAGGCGTCCAGCACCAGCCCGCCCTCGATCCGGCCCGCCTCGTCCGCCCGGGTACCCACATAGTAGGCGTACTCCCAGCGGTTCAGATCCTCCTCCACCGGCTCCCGGTTGAAAAACACCACCGGCACCTGGGCGGCCTGGGCCTTGTCGATGATCACCGCCGCCGCCGTCCGGTCCACGATGTTGACGCAGATCACATCGTACCCCCTGTCCAGGAACTGGTCCACCTGCTCGTTCTGGGTGGTCTGACTGCCCCGTCCATCCACCACGTTCAGGTTGATCTTCACGTCCCGGGCTTCCTCCTGCTCCGGCACTATCTGCTGGAGGTACTGGGAGAGGCTGGTGATAAAGGTGTCGTCCTGGCGGTACAGGGCCACGCCCACCCGGATGGTTTCATCCCGCTTCCCGCCGCAGGCGGTGAGGAACAAAAGCGCTGCCGCCAAAGCCGCGGCATACCGTTTTTTCACCAAGGCAGTCCCTCCTCACCATGTCACCGGAAACAGCAGCTTCTGATACTCCGGCTCATACATATTCTCCCGCCGGACCGTGAAAAACGGCAGCGTGTCCAGGGCCTCCGCTCTCTCCCGGCGGGCTGTCCGCGCCGCGGACTCCACCGCCAGGTACCCGGCGGAAAAGGCGTTCTGCGCCACGGCAGACGTGATGTGTCCCTGCTCCAGCTCCGCGGCAATGGCCGCCGTGCACCCGGCGCCGTACAGCAGCGGCGGGCTCTCCAGCCGGGCAACCGCCCCCGCCGCCCACTCCAGGCTGGAGGCCTCAAAGGCAATCACCGCCCGGACATCCTTCCGGGCCAGCAGCTCCATCAGGGCGTCTGCCGTGCCGGTGAAATAGCGGACCTCCCGCCCTTCGGACACCAGCAGCTCCGCCGCAGCCGCCAGGCGCTCTCCAACGCCGCTCCCGGCAGGCGCGCTGTCCACCAGCAGCACCGTCTCCCCCGGCCGGGCTCCGTTGAGCGCCGCACTTCCCAGCGCCTCTCCCAGGGCGGCGTTGTCCACGCCCACATATTCCGCCGCCTCCATGTCCGTCTCCAGCGTCACCAGCGCCGCTTTGGCCAAAGCGCTCCGCGCCTCCTCCGCCAGGGCCTCCCGGTCCGCCGGAAAGAGCAAAATGGCGCTGGCGCCGCTCTCCACCTCCCGGCGGAGGAGCTGTCCCTGCTCCCGGGCGCTGTTGGACTGGCCGGGATATAAAAACCGCAGCTCCACGTTCAGATCCGCCGCCGCCTGCTCCATGCCCTGGCGGACGGTGGCCCAGGCGGAGCCGTCCGCCTCCCGGGCGATGACCGACATCTCCAAAAGCTCCGGCCGCCGCTGGATCTGGACGGGATAGAGAATCAGCAGCAAAAGCAGCAGCAGCACTCCCAGCATCAGCAGGGGCAGCACCCACCGGGTAAACCGTCTTCCGCTCACTGTCCCCCCTCCTTTCGGTACCTCCGCCCGGCCGCCTCGTCCAGAGCAGGCAGGCGAATCCGCACCACAGTCCCATCGTCCGGCTCGCTGAGGATGGTGAGTCCGTACTCCCGGCCAAAAGTCAGCTGAATCCGGCGGTGGACATTCCGCAGCCCGATGCCGGAGCCCTTGGAACCCGCCGCCGCATAGGCGCCGCCCTGGTCCAGCAGCCGCGCCACCACCTCCTCCGGCATGCCGGGGCCGTTATCCGCCACCTCAATGATAACGTCCTTCCCCTCCCGGAAGGCGTTGATGCAGATCTTCCCGTCGCCGTCAGCGTAGTCCATGCCGTGGTAGATGGCGTTTTCCAGAATCGGCTGGACAATGAGCTTGATGGTGTGGAGCTCCTCTACACCATCTGCCGCCGATATATCGGCGGAGAACTTGTTTTTGTAGCGCATCTTCTGAATGGTGAGGTAGTGCCGGGCGTGCTCCAGCTCCTCGGCCACGGTGATGATGTTGCTCCCCCGGCTCAGAGAGATCCGGAACAGCCGCGCCAGGGAGGTGAGCATCACCACCGCGTCCTCTGTCCGGCCGTTCTCCGTCATCCAGATCACCGAGTCCAGCGTGTTATACAGGAAATGGGGGTTGATCTGGGACTGGAGCACATCCAGCTCGCTGCGGCGCTTCTGCTCTTCCTGCTGGAGGATGTCATCCATCAGATGGCGCATGGTGGAGACCATGGATTGGATGGACCGGCTCAGGTGCTGCACCTCGTAGGGGCCGTCCACCTTGAGGTCCACTGTCTCCCGGCCTGCCTCCAGCTCCCTCACCGCCCGGTCCAGCTTTTTCATGGGGGCGGTGATCCAGGCGGAGAGGCGCAGGTTCACAAACACCAGCAGAAAGACGGAGAAGAAGACGATGAAGAGAAAGAACAGCAGAAGCTGGCCGTAGTTGTCCCACAGGTTCTCCGAGGGCAGCACCCCCACCAGCTTCCAACCGGTGTAGCCCACGGTCTTTACCGTCACCTGCCGCCGCTGCCCCTGAAAGATCTCGTTGTGGCTTCCGTCGGCATAAGCGGCGGCGGCGCGGTTGTTCTCCTCCAGCAGTCCCGCGTAGATCAACTGCTGGCGGGGGTGATAGATGATCTCCCCCGCTCCGTCCACCAGATAGAGGTATCCCCCCTGGCCGGCACCCAGGTCCACATCCTTGCAGATCTGTTCGATGCCGCTGTAGCTCATGTCCGCCAGCAGCACGCCGCTCTCAATAGCGCCGTCCCTGGTCAGCTCCACATGGCGGCTCAGGGACACCACCCAGCGGTAGCGGTAATCCGGGTCCACAAAGAGGTTCTGCACATGGGGCGTAGAAAAATGGAGGTTTTCGATCCGGTCCTGCGCGGCGGCAAACCAGCTCTCCCGCTCCGGCGCCACGCTGTTTTTCAGCGCGGCCAGCGGAGCGGCGGCGATGAGGCCGCCGCTGTCGGAGAACACGGCGATGGACACCAGAGACTCCCGGCTGGTGTAGTACAGCAGCTCCAGATCCCGGCTGATGTCCCCCTCCGCCAGGTCCGCGTCCTTGATGATCTGGTAATAGGCCGCATCCGAAACCCGCATCATCTCCCGCAGACGGGCGTCCAGATTCAGATTCACCTGAGACAGCACCCGCTGGCTGTTCTCCGCAAGCAAAGCGTTGTTGGAGGCAGAGAACCGGAGAAACAGCGTCAGCCCCAGAAAGACCATGCCCACCACGGCCACGGCAGTGAAGAACAGGGACAAAATCACCTGGATGCTGGAGCGGTGATAGATCTCCCTCCAGCGCCGGCGCAGGTACGCGGTCAGCTCTGCCATAGGCGGACCTCCTCTCCGGGAAATTTTGGGGCTGTTTTTCAAGCGCGGCCCAAGCGGTACTTTGTGGGCGTCAGGCCGAAGTGCTTTTTGAACACATAGCTGAAGTAGTTGGCGTCCTCATAGCCGCACCGGCGGGCGATGAGATAGGTCTTCTCCTCGCTGCCCCGCAGGGCCTCCGCCGCCGCCTCCATCCGGGTAACGGTGACATAGGCGGTAAAGCTCATGCCCGTCTCCCGCTTAAAAAGGGTGGAAAAATAGGCGGGGCTCAGATGAAGGTGGTCGCACAGCCGCTCCACAGAGAGATCGCTCTCCCCGTAGTGGTCCTGAATATAGGCCTTGGCCCGCTCCACGGTCTCGCCGGCGGAGTCCGTCCGCTGGCGGCGGATCAGCGCCTGAATCCGCAGGCACCTCTCCAGGCACCACTCCCCCATGGCCGTGAAGGAGGAGAAGTCCGTGGCCTGCACCGCGCCGGTGAAGCCGGTGCCAAACACCTCCTCCACCTCCAGCCCGGCCCCCCGGGCCAGCCGAAGCAGGCAGGTTAAAAGCTCCAGAAAGAAGAGGTTGCACTGGCTGGCCGCCAGCCCTGAGCGGCGGACCTTCTCCGTCAGGCGGCCCACCGCCTCCCGAACCTCTGCCTCACCGCCCAGCTTGACCGCCCCGGCCAGCTCCCGCTCGTCGTTTTCGTCAAAGCTGATACGCTCTCCCGCGTCCGGCTCCAGATCGCCGATATAGATGGCCCGTCCAACCCCTACCAATCCCCGGTAGTCCAGGGCAGCCCGGGCGCCTGCCGCCGACTGGGGCAGCTCCCCCAGATCGCCGCAGGGTGCGCCCACGCCCATGGTCAGCGTCAGCCCCAGATAGCTCTCCGCCAGGGCGCAGACCCGGTCCAGGGCCTGGATCAGGGCGTAGACAGAGCCGCCGCCCCGGGAGACCGCCAGAACCGCCGCCGCATCGCCGTACAAAAACGCCCGGCAGCTCCAGCCCTCCAGGGTCAAGTTCTCCTCCAGCAGCTGCCGGACGGACAGCGCCGCCAGCTCCCGCCGGTCCGCCGCGCCGTCCACATGTCCCAGGGCTGCCGCCCAGGCGTCTCCGGCCACATTCAGCTCCAGCCGGGCGGCCCGCTCCGCCGCCTGTTCCGGCGGCACGCGGCCCTCCAGCAGATGGGTGTAAAACAGCTCCCGCAGCACCGGCAGGCTCTCCTCATAGCGGCGGCGGAGGGCCTCCGTATTCTGCCGCTCCGTGCGCTCGGTGTCCAGCCGCTCTTTCAGCCGCCGGAGCACACCGCCAAGCTCCGCCGCGCTGATGGGCTTGAGGATGTACTCAAAGACATTCATCCGGATGGCCTGCTTGGCATACTCAAACTCATCAAAGCCGGAGAAAACCACAAACTTAGAGGCGGGAAGACGCTCCATAAGGATGCGGCACAGCTCCAGCCCGTCCATAAAGGGCATCTTGATATCCGTCAGCACCACGTCCGGCTCCAGAGCCTCCGCCAGCTCCAGGGCCTCCCGGCCGTTCTCGGCCTCGCCCACCAGGGCAAAGCCCAGGGTGGCCCAGTCCATCTTCCGGCTGATGCCCACCCGGATATCCTCCTCGTCATCCACCAGCAGTACCCGGTACTCCTCCATCCAAACGCGCCTCCTCTCCAGATTATAATACAGTTTTCCCAATTTGAAAATAGGGCCGGCGCAAATGCGCCGGCCCTATGGCTTTTTTGAAATGATGTTTACTTCTTGGCCAGGTACTTCCGCAGGTCCAGCGCCACGGCCACGATGATGACCAGGCCCTGGGCGATGAAGGTGTAGGCCGGGTCGAAGCGGAGGAACTGGAGGCAGATCTTCAGAACCTCGAACACCAGCACGCCGATGAGGATACCGGAGACCTTGCCCACGCCGCCGTTGACGGACACGCCGCCGATGGTGCAGGCCGCGATGGCCTCCAGCTCATAGCCGGTGCCGGTGGCCGTGGAGGCGCCGCCGGCCTTGGAGCCGATGAGGAAGCCGGCCAGCGCGTACATGACGGAGGCCAGGATATAGATGCGGATCAGGGAGGCGGAGACATTGACGCCGGCCACCTGGGCGGCGCTCTCATTGCCGCCGATGGCGTACATATACTTGCCGTGGCGGGTCTTGTTGTACAGGAACCACATGAACAGGCCCACCAGCAGGGCGGGGAGCAGCAGATAGGGGAGCAGACGGCTCCAGCGGCCCAGCTGGTCTGCGAAGAAGTTGCCGCTGGCCAAGGCCCGGTAGCTCTCCTTGAAGCCGCCGATGGGCTGGTTGCCGGTGATGATCTGGCAGGCGCCGTAGACCAGGGTCTGCATACCCAGGGTGGCAATGAAGGGGGGGACCTTTAAAAAGGCGATGACACAGCCGTTGACCGCGCCGAAGCAGGCCATGATAGCCACGGTGATCAGCAGGGCGGCAATCCAGGGCATATCGGGCATCCAGTCGAACACCCGGGCGCTGTAGGTCAGCTCCTGCTGCATCATGGCGGCGAAACAGGCGGCCAGACCCACCTGCCGGCCGGCGGACAGGTCCGTGCCCTTGGTAATCAGGCACCCGGACACGCCGCAGGCGATGATGAACCTGGGGGCCACGTTGGAGATCAGGTTGCCCACGTTGTCAGCGCTCATGAAGTTCTGGCTGTTGGCCCAGGTGACCAGCGCCAGCAGGATGATCAGGAAAATGATCGCGTGATCGGAAATGAATTTGACGACGCTCTTGGAGTTCAGCGTCCTTCCTTTTGTCTCTCCCATAGTTATCTCTTTCCTCCTTATTCAAACTGGGTGGCCAGGGCCATGATGTTCTCCTGGTTGGCGTCCTTGCCGTCGATAAAGCCGGTGACCCGGCCGTCGCACATAACCATGATCCGGTCGGACATGCCGATGAGCTCGCTCATCTCGGAGGAGATCATGATGACGCTCTTGCCCTGCTTGGCCAGCTCTGCGATGATGCAGTAGATCTCATACTTGGCGCCCACGTCGATTCCGCGGGTGGGCTCATCCAGAATGAAGACGTCCGGGTCGTTGGCCAGCCACCGGCTGATGAGCACCTTCTGCTGGTTGCCGCCGGAGAGGGACTGGATCTGGGTCTTGGAGGAGGGCGTCTTGATGGAGAGCTTGGCCACGTTGTCCTGCACCAGCTGCTCAATCTTCCCGTCGTCCAGCATGATGCCGCCGATGAGATACTGATTCAGCGAGGCGATGGACACGTTGTCCGCAATGGAGAGAACGCCCAGAATACCGGTGGCCCGGCGATCCTCCGTCAGCATGGCGATGCCGCTGTTGATGGCGTCCTTGGGCTGGGTGATCTTCAGCTCCCTGCCCTGGTAGGTGATCTTGCCCCCGGTATGGCTCCGCAGGCCGAAGAGCCCCTCCATGAGCTCGGTCCGCTGAGCTCCCACAAGGCCCGCGACGCCCAGGATCTCGCCCCTGCGGACCTTGAAGGAGGCGTGGCGGAAGCTCTTGGGGTTGATGGAGGTGAAGTCCTCCACCTCGAAGACCACCTCGCCGGGGACATTCTCCCGCTTAGGGTAGAGGTTGCTCAGCTCCCGGCCCACCATCTTGGTGATGATGAAGTCGGTGGTGAGGCCTTTGGCCTCCCAGGTGCCGATGTACTGGCCATCCCGCATGATGGTGACCTCGTCGCTGATGCGCAGGATCTCGTCCATCTTGTGGGAGATGTAGACAATGGAGACTCCCCTGGCCCTCAGCTCGTTGACAATCGTGAACAGGGCCTCCACCTCCGCCGCGGTCAGGGAGGAGGTGGGCTCATCCAGGATGAGCACCTTGCAGTCCGCAGAGACGGCCTTGGCAATCTCCACCAGCTGCATCTGGGATACGCTGAGGCTGCCCAGCTTGGCCCTGGGGTCGAAGTTCAGGTGAACCTCCTTCAGCACAGCCGCAGCGTCCTCGTACATTTTCGCGTGGTCGATGACCGCGACAGGGCCGTATTTTTTGGTGGGATAGCGGCCCACGTAAATGTTCTCGCCGATGCTCCGCTCCGGAATGGGCTGAAGCTCCTGGTGCACCATGGCAATGCCCCGGTTCAGGGCATCCAGCGGGCCTTTGATCTGGACCTTTTCGCCCTCGTAGATCACCTCGCCCTCGTCCATGTGATAGATACCGAACATGCACTTCATCAGCGTGGACTTTCCGGCGCCGTTCTCTCCCATCAACGCGTGAACGGTGCCGGGGCGGAGATTGAGCTGCGCGTGGTCCAGCGCCTTGACGCCGGGGAAGGTTTTAACAACTCCACGCATTTCCAAACGATACTTTGACAATTCTCGGTCCCCCCCTTTGATTGTTTCCATCGGTTGACAAGGGACAGTACGCCCGCTGCCTTTCCCATGGCCGTACTGCCTCTTGTCAATCGATGGTGGATCACATTTTCCCGGCCGCGGCCGGCACAGGCCCCCACGGCGTCGGCAAAGGGGTGCGTGCGCACCTGCGCACGCACCCCTTTGCTGGTCTTGCTTTTCTCTAATGCCGGAATCAGCCCATGAAGTCGGCCACGTTGTCGGGAGTGACCTTCACGTAGTCAACATACACGCTCTGCTCACCGGCGGCAAAGGTCTTGCCGCCCAGCAGGGCCTCCATCTGCTCCACGGCGGCGGTGGCCTGGCCCACGGCGTCGTTCAGCACGGTGCCGGTCATGTTGCCGTTGCTGACCTCGTTGAGGGCGGCGTCCAGGGCGTCAACGCCCACCAGATAGATGTCCTCGTTGACCTTGCGGCCGGCAGCCTGGATGGACTGCAGGGCGCCGATGGCCATATCGTCGTTGTTGCAGAAGACAACCTCGACCTGATTGCCGAACTGAGCCAGGTCGTTGGCCACGATCTCCTGGCCGCGCTCACGCATCCAGTCGCCACGGGTGAGGTTCAGCTGCTCGACTTCCTTGCCGGCGTCGGTCAGGGCCTTGACGGAGTACTCGGTACGCAGCTGGGCGTCAATGTTCTCGGGATCGCCCTGAACCATGATGTAGGAGATCTTGCCGTCGCCGTTGATGTCGCCGCCGTTGGGGGTCTCCAGGATCAGCTCGCCCTGGAAGGTGCCGGACTGCGCGGCGTCGCAGCCGACGTAGACCAGCTTGTCATACACGGCCATCTGCTCGGCGGTGGGCTCGCGGTTGATGAGCACGGTGGGGATGCCGGCGGCCTGCACGGTGGCAATGATCTGGTCGGCGGCGGAGGTCATGACGGGGTTGATGATCAGAGCGTCCACACCCTGGGTAATGAAGGTGTTGATCTGCTCGTTCTGCTTGGCCTGGTCATTGGCACCGTCCACGGTGGTGACCTTGTAGCCCTTGCCCTCCAGAATCTCCTGGAGCGCATTGCGGTAGGTGGTCATGAAGGCGTCGGTAAACTGGTAGATGCACACGCCGATGGTGCCGCCGGCCTCGGGGGCGGCGTCGGGAGCCGCATCGGGCGTGGCGGCGGGCTCGTTCTGCGCGGGGGTGTTGTCAGCGGGAGCGTCGGATTTGCCGCCGCAGCCGGCCAGAACGGACAGCATCATAACGGCGCACAGGGCAAGAGCGAAAATCTTCTTCATCGTTGTTCCTCCTAGTAAATTTTAGGTCGTATGCCTCGGGCGTTTTCCCGAAAGCGATTCCTATTTTATCGGCTGCGGCCCAAAAAAACGATAGAAAAATCTTTGGTCTTGTATAAAAAAACTTTGCTTTTTTTCATCGTGCGCAAATTTTCCGAAAATTGGGGCCATATGGAAACGAAGGCCGCCGGCAAAGCCGGCGGCCTCAGATCAGGGCGTTTCTCCCCGCCGCTCCAGAATCTCCCGGATCAGTTCTGTCTGCTCCTCCGTCAGGTCCGCCTGTCCGCCGTCATGGCGGACGTAGCCCGCCGTCAGATTGACCCCGTAGCCCGTGCCGAACTCCGTGTCCACGCTGTACTCCGGCAGGCACCGGCACACGTCCCCGCCGTAATTCAGATACAGCAGCAGATCCGTAAGCGCCACAGAATCATCGCCCCAAAAGGACGCCTCCCACGGCTCGTCCCACACCCGGGTTTCCCGGGAGACGGTGGTGACGGTGTTGCCGCAGTAACCCGCCGCCTCATGCTCCGTCACGTTGTTCCCCTGGACAGGCCGGTGGACGCAGGCCTCCTCCGGATGATCCACCGCCGCAGTCTCCTCCAGGGCCGGGACGGCAGAAGGACCCTCCGCCCCCGCACCTCTCTCCGCGGGGGAATCGCCCCTCTGCGGGCCGCAGGCGGCAAGCGCCAGCGCCAACAGAACAAATAAAATCCGGCAGTGTTTCATTGGAAAAGCCCCTCCCCTTTTCAATCTGTCTATATAGTCGGAGTTCTGCGGGAAACGGTTTCGTCCATTTCCGTTATAATCGCATTTAATTCTGTTTCGGGCTTGAAACGGAGCTAAAAAGCCGGGAGTGCCCTTCGCAGATTTTATGCAGGGGCCGGACTCTGTCCCGGCCCGGCCGCCGGAAAACGGGCGGTTTTGTGAAAACAGGCGGGGACAGAGCTCCCCCTGCAAAGCCGGAAAATTAAAATACCGGATGATAAAATACGCGGTTAGCGCTTCCAAAAAGCTCCGCCTCTTGCGTTTTTCTGAAAATTTTGTTATACTGTTTATGTTTGAATCAGGAAAGCAAGCAAATTATGAAATTAGGAAAGAACAAGAATTTTATGAAAATGATTTTTTTGGTGGACGGCGACAACAACATCGGCACAGGCCTGAAGGGCATTGAGATGCTCTCCGAACAGGACACCGTCCTGGTTTTTTACCAGAAGGAGGGCCTTGCCCTCAGTAAGATCCAAAAGCTCTGCGGAGGCACCAGCGCCTCGGTGCAGTACATTGAGAGCGTCCGGGGCGGCAAGAACTCCATCGACTTCCAGATTATCACTGAGCTGGGCGTCCTGGTGGGCCGCCGGGAGGCGGACTACGCCTATGTCATCAGCCAGGACAAGGGCTATGCCGCCTCCATTGACGCCCTGCGGGCCCGGTACGCCGACGCCTTCCAGGAGGTGGACCTGCGGCCCTCCATTGAGGACTGCCTCCACCTGCCCTTCATTTTGAAAGCCGCAAACCGCCAGGACCTGCGCAACGCCCTGGCTAAGGAGTGCGGCGAGGCCCAGGGCAGCGCCCTGTACAACCACCTCAAGCAGATCTTTCAGGGCGCGGAGGAGCCCGCCGAGGCGGAGAAGCCCGCCAAAGCCGCCCGTCCCCGCCGGGGCGGACGGCGGAAGAAGGCCGACGCCGCCCCTCAGATCTCCGCCGAATAAAAGCACGCCCCGGAGGATTTCTCCGGGGCGTGCTTTTACGGTTTTATCGCATTGGTCGCATTTTATCGCGGCCGAGAAACGGGCGGACCCGGCCGCCGCGAAAACAGCACTTAAAACTCCGGGATATTCGCCACGGCGGCGGCGCAGCGGGCGCAGAGGGTGGGATGGGCGCCGCCGCCGCCCACGGAGGCGGTCTGCTTCCAGCAGCGCTCGCACTTTGCGCCGCCGGCGGGCTCCACGGCCACGGCCAGGGCCGCGCCGGTCTCCGCCTCCGCCTGAGAGACAATCAGCAGGTCCGCCAGGGCGCCGGCATCCATCTCCGCCAGGAAAGCGTCCTCCGCCGGAACAGTGAGTTTCACCTTGGCCTCCAGGCTCTTGCCGATCTTCTTCCCGGCACGGGCCGCCTCCAGCGCGCCATTCACGGCGTCACGGATCTGAATGATCTTCTCCCAACGGGCCATGGCGTCATCGCTCAGCGCGTACTCAGCAAAGGGCTGGTTCATGTCGTTAAACAGCACGTTCCGCCCATCGTCGCACTCCCGGTGGGGCATGGCCTGCCAGATCTCGTCGCAGGTGAAGCACAGGATGGGGGCCATGATCTTGGTCATGGTGTCCAGAATCAGGAACAGGGTGGTCTGGGCGCTGCGGCGGGAGAGGCCGTCCGTCTCGTCGCAGTACAGCCGGTCCTTGATGATGTCCAGATAGAAGTTGCTCATCTCCACCACGCAGAAGTCGTTGACGGCGTGGGTGACGGTGAGGAACTCATACTCGTCGTAGCCCTTGAAACACTTCTCCATCAGGGTGTTCAGGCGGGTGACGGCCCAGCGGTCCAGCTCCTCCATCTCCGCAGCGGGGGTGAGGTGGTTGGGATCGAAGCCGCTGAGGTTCCCCAGGCAGTACCGGGCGGTGTTGCGGAATTTCAGGTAGTTCTGGCTCAGCTGCTTGAAGATCTCGTGGGAGCAGCGGACATCGGCGTGGTAGTCCGTGTTCGCAGCCCAGAGGCGGAGAATGTCCGCGCCGTACTGGTTCATGATATCCGCCGGGTCCACGCCGTTGCCCAGGGACTTGTGCATGGCCTTGCCCTCGCCGTCCACGGTCCAGCCGTGGGTGACGCACTCCTTGAAGGGAGCTCCCTTGCCCAGCGCGCCCACGGCGGTGAGCAGGGAGGACTGGAACCACCCGCGGTACTGGTCCAGGCCCTCCATATAGACGGTGGCGGGCCAGAACCCCTGGTCCTTTTTCATAGAGGCGAAGTGAGTGGAGCCGGAGTCGAACCAGCCGTCCAGGGTGTCCTCCTCCTTGTCAAAGCCGGACTTGCCTCCGCAGTGGGGGCAGGCGAAGCCGGCGGGCAGGATCTCCGCCGCATCCTTCTCAAACCAGGCGTTGGAGCCCTCCGCCGCAAACAGGGCGGAGATGGCGGAGATGGTCTCATCCGTCACGATGGGCTTGCCGCAGTCCCTGCAGTACACCACGGGAATGGGCAGGCCCCAGCGGCGCTGGCGGGAGATGCACCAGTCGGTGCGCTCCCGGATCATGGACTTCATCCGGTCGATGCCCCACTTGGGCACCCAGCGGACCTCGTCCGCCGCCGCGCAGGCCTCATCCTTGAAGGACTCCACGGAGCAAAACCACTGGGGGGTGGCCCGGAAGATGATGGGGTGCTTGCAGCGCCAGCAGTGGGGGTAGCTGTGAACGATGTCCTCAGAGGCGAAGAGCATCCCGCTCTCCTTCATGTCGGCGAGGATCACGGGGTTGGACTCGTCGGTGGACATGCCGGCGTACTTTCCGGCGTAGTCGGTGTGCTTTCCCTGGTCGTCCACGGGGACCACCATATCCATGCCGTAGCGTTTGCAGGTCTGGTAGTCGTCCGCGCCGAAGCCGGGGGCGGTGTGGACGCAGCCGGTGCCGGAGTCCATGGTGACGTAGTCCGCGTTCACCAGGCGGCTGGTCTTGGGCAGGAAGGGGTGGTCCGCCTCCATGTTCTCGAAGAAGCTGCCGGGGTGGGTCTCCACGGTCTCCCAGGTGTCGAAGCCGCCCAGGCCCATGACCTTCTCCACCAGGGCCTCGGCCATGATGTAGCTCTCGCCGTTTGGAGCCTTGACAATGGCGTAGCTCTCGCTGGGGTGCAGGGCGATGGCCAGGTTTCCCGGCAGGGTCCAGATGGTGGTGGTCCAGATCACGAAGAAGAGCTTGGCCGTATCCAGGTGGGCCAGCTTCCCCTGATCCCCGTGCATGGGGAACTTCACATAGACGGTGGTGCAGGGGTCGTCCTGGTACTCGATCTCCGCCTCCGCCAGGGCGGTCTCGTCATGGGGGCACCAGTACACGGGCTTCAGCCCCTTGTAGATATACCCCTTCTTGTACATCTCGCCGAAGACCTTTACCTCCTCGGCCTCAAAGCCGGGGTCCATGGTCAGGTAGGGGTGCTCCCAGTCCCCCACAACGCCGATGCGCTTGAAGGCCTCCATCTGGACGCCCACGTAGTGCTGGGCGAACTCGTGGCAGGCGGAGCGGAACTCGGGGACGCTCATGGCCTTGCGGTTGAGCTTGTTCTGCTTGATGATGGCGGACTCAATGGGCATCCCGTGGTTGTCCCAGCCGGGGATATAGGGGGTGTAGTAGCCCCGCATGGCGTAGGACCGGGTGATGATGTCCTTGATGGCCTTGTTCATGGCAGTGCCCATGTGGATGCCGCCGTTGGAGAAGGGAGGGCCGTCGTGGAGGTTGAAGAGAGGCTTGCCCTCGTTCTTTTTGAGAAGCTCATGGTAGATGTCCTCGGCCTCCCAGCGCCCCAGCATCTCCGGCTCCCGCTTGGGCAGGCCCGCCCGCATGGGAAATTCGGTCTTGGGGAGATTGATGGTCTTGTTGTAGTCCATTTTTGTGTTCCTCCTCTTATGGTAAGTGGTTATTCTTTGTTTTCAAAGGAAAATAGTATGGCACCACAGTTCCGGCAAATCGTACCGGGGTACTGGGGGAGTGCGGAGAAGACTTTTGACGAAAAAGCGGACTTGGTGTGGTCCCCGACAGGACATAGACGAACAGCTTCTTTTGGCCGTTGAAAATTTTTCAATTTTCCCTGTTCGGATGTCCAAAACAGGCAGCCGCGAGGGGAATACACTGTTCCTGGCTCCATCCTATTGCCGCATTTGGGACAGTTCATCGGGCCCTCCTTACATCGTGCGTTCCACGCCCCACTCCTCGCGATCGCCGAAGGCGCACTCCGCGCCATCGATTTTCCACTCGTCCCCGAAAGGCCGCAGAATGAAACGGTAGCGGTAGCTGTAAGAGACGGGGTTCTCCGTGGACACCACGGCCTTTTTGGCGGACTTCATGGTGAAATAGACCGCGGGCTCCGGGGCATCGAAAAGATAGTCGTATTTGGCGGGCTTGCCAAAGCTCCCGGCGGCGCCCCATTTCAGCAGCTTCTCCGTACAGCGGGGGGTGACCAGCTCCAGATACCGGCGGCGGTACTCCTCCCACAGCGATTCCTCCGCCGGGGTCGACTGGTGGGGGGGAATCCCCGCCGCCGCCTGTTCCTCCCGGAGTTTCAGGGAGCGGGCGCAGATCTCCCGTTCCAGCTCGTTCCGCTGCCGCAGCAGCTCCACCAGCGGCGGCACCAGCGCCTCCGCCAGGGGCTGGAATTTTTCCGGGGTGTCCTGCATGACGATTCTGACGCCTTCCATTCTGTCAGCTTCCTTTCTGAATTGCGCCGGGACCGGGGAAGGCCTCGAAAAACAAAAACGCCTCCGTCTCCCGAAGAGACGGAGGCGCATCCTCCGCGGTACCACTCTCGCTTGCCGCCCCCTTGCGGGGCGCGGCCCCTTACGGCCCGCCAATACGGGCCGGCGGAATAACGCCCGCCACACGTCCTCGCTTACTCGCGTCGTCTTTCAGCGGGAGGCTCCAAGGGGATATTCACCGCCGTCCCTCACCGCCTCGCACCAAACGGCGGCTCTCTTGGCAGGGTCCCGGAGCGGTTACTCGTCCTTATCTACGCCAGATTATTCAATTATCCGTATCATACCACGTTTTATTGGTTTGTCAACCGCATTTTACGCAAAACTTTGGCTTCCGATTCCCGGTTTCTCACTGATACCGGTACCGCTGCCGGGTGTACTGGTCAATGGCCGCCTGAAAATACTCCCAGCTGCGAAACTCCAGCATCTGAAACCCCGCCTCCTGGTGAAAGGACACCACCCGCGCCTCTGCGTCCACCCAGATCCGCCAGACTTGCTCCCCATCTCTCGCCGTCAAGGTCCTTCCCCTCCATTCGATGGATACTGTCCTCATTTTATGCGATTATCGTATAAAAATCAATATGCAATTTTCGCATATCTTAGAATGGCGGAGGATGAATGGAGGGGAATATGGGATGTACCAGCGGATACGGGACATGCGGGAGGACCGGGACCTGCCCCAGCGGGCCCTGGCGGAGCTGCTCCACATCTCCCAGGCCACCTACTCCCGGTATGAGAGCGGCGGGCTGGATGTGCCCAGCTCTGCGCTCATTGCTCTGGCGTTGTACTATGGCACCAGTGTGGACTACCTGCTGGGGCTTACGGATGATCCTGCACCCTATCGAAGGTGAGGCGTTGAGTCTCCCTCTGCGGGGGACGGGGGGGGGACCGCCACGGGCGGGGACGGCGCACGGGCTTTGCCCGTGCTGGGAATGCACCAGCCACCACCATGGCTGTATCCCTCCCCGCCCGTCAGGGCAAGCAAAAATCGCCCTCGTGAAACACGAGTAAAAAGAGAGGGGGGGCCGCCCGCGCGGCCCCCCCATTTTCACTGGTATCTGTATTGCTTCCCGGTATACTGCTCCACGCAGCTGAGAAACAGCTCCCGGCTGCGGAACTCCATGAGCTGGCAGCCCTCCTCCTCGTGAAAGGACACGATGCGCCGGTGGTTGTCCACCCACACCCGCCACAGATTTTCAGCATTCCTTGTTTGCTCCATTTCAGAAGGCTCCCTTCCTAAATTTTTACACACTTTTCCACGGTACACAGCCCGTCTATATATAAGACGAAAGAGCGGGCCGTTTTGTTTCACATTTTCGGAAAATTTTTCAGAAATTTTCTTCGGCCTCGCGTTCCGCGGCCTCCAGCGCGTCCGCCGCCGCCGACACGTCCTCCAAAAAGGCGTCCCAGGCCTCCGGGTCCTCCACGTAGTACAGCGGGCACAGCTTCCCCGTCACGTCGTAGTGGCGGATCACGTCCTCCTTCGGGTCCAGACGGAACGCATGACACAGCCACGCAGTCAGCTCCACGCACCGCTCATAGGAGGGGCGGCTGAACACCCCGGTCTCGTCCGGGTGGCAGACCTCAATAGACACCGTGTCGCCGTTGCGGCTGTTGGAGGCGTAGGCGATCTCCGTCAGGGGAACGCACTGGATGACCTCCCCCTCCAGCCCGATGATAAAATGGCTGCTGGCGTAGGTCGCCGTGCTCCCGGAGGACAGGGACTCAAAGTAATTCCGGTTGGCCTGCGCCGTGGTGCCGGGGTTGCCCACGTAGTGGATGACCACGCCCTTGATCTTTTTCAGCGCCTCTCCTGGGCGGGACCACTCATTTACCGTGAGATAGTCCTTTTCCACATACGCCGGCACCGGCGTCTCCTCTGCCGGGAGGGCTCCGCCTCCCAGCAGCTTGGAGATGCCCGCGGCAATCACCGCCAGAGTCAGCGCCGCCAGCACGGCGCAGAGAATCACGAAGCGGGGATTCAGCCGCCTCTTTCTGTAACGCTCCATGGCTCAGCCAACGGTCCCCATAACCACGACGGATTCCGAGACCGTCTCCGGCCAGACTGCCTCCGCCGGCGGAGTCCGAACCCGGGACGACTCCCCGCCGTATTCCTCCGGGTACATCTCCGCGTAGGTCACCAGGTCCGCGCTTGTCACCAGGCCCAGCTCCATGAGGCAGGCGGTGACAGCGGTCATCTCCGGCCGCACACTGATGTCGATCCAGTCATGCCTGAATTTGTTCTGGTCCAGGCTTTGACGGAAGCTGAGACTCAGGCTCATGGCGTAGGCGGTGCCCCGGGTCTCCTCACGGGTGTCCAGCCAGTTGACCTGGCCCCAGCGGCCCGCCACGGCGTCCCGGGCCAGCGCCTCCAGAATGGCGGCGGCCTCCCGGTCGCTGAGGTCGTAGCCCTCGTCCCGGCTGTTGAGATAAATGCTGCCGCCGGTGGGCTCATAGCCGTCGCCGTTGGCGTGAATGCGCTTGAGGCGCATCTCCTGGCTGTTCACCAGCCGGTCCAGCAGATAGTCGTAAGTGCCGGACTGGCTCAGACGCTCCCGGGTCAGGGGCACGTAGTAAACTCGCCGCACCTTCTGGCCGCTGGTGGTGATATAGGTCAGGCTGAATGTGGTGTGGGTCCAGGGGGCCTCCTCATCCGCAAGTGAGGGGAGATCGGCCCGCTCCAAGTTGAGAATGTAGTCCCGGTCCGCGGCAATGGCGGCGTGGACCGCCCGCACCTGTTCCAGCAGTTCGTCCTCCTCCCCGGGATAGAAGGTGTAGCTATTGTTGTCCACGTTGAGCTCTGCCCGCTGGATCTGGCTGATCTCCGGCACCCGGCCCGCCGCGCCGAAAACATCCATTTTCAGCGCGCCGCAGACCACCGCAATCCCCGCCGCCACCAGGGCCAGGCCCTTCCAGCTGCCCCGGAACACCCGCAGAGTCTTGGCCAGCAGCATGGAGGCTCCGTAGTACCCGATGGCTCCGGCCAGGACCATACACACCGCCAGAGGCGCCATCTTGAAATAGTCGTCGTACCAGAACATGCTGTAGATCAGCTGGCCTCCCAGCAGGGCGGCCAGGGCCGCCACGCCGTACCGGAAGAAGGGCCGCATCCAGCCCACAGCCACCACGTCCCCGGCCCGCTCGCTCTGGCGGCGGCGGTAGAGGGCGAAGGCAAACGCCAGCAGCGCCGCCCCCGCCAGGGCGTACACGGCGATGATCCACAGGTTCTCCATGCGGACGGAAACCAGCTCATTTCTGACATACTCGCCGGCGGAATTGGTGATCTGGCGATACTCTGCGTTCGTCATTACGTTCCCGTAGAGATAGACCGTGGGGGACAAAAATTCCAGAAGGCCGGTGTAGTCCGTGCTGAACCCGAAGATGAAGCCCCTGGCGAAGTTGGACAGCAGCAGGTCCAGGATCGCCTCCAGGAAGTGCAGCAGCAGGTACAGCGCCGGCATGGCGAAGGCGTTGCCGGTGATGAAGGCCGCAAGCGTCGCGCTGGAGAAGTAGAAAAAGCTCTCCCCCAGCACGCCCAGAATGGTCACCAGCAGTCCCACCGGCTCGAAGAGGCCGAAGGCCGCCGAGGTGAGGACACACAGCGTCCCGGTGACGGCAAAGGGGATCAGCAGCATGGCCGCCCCCGCCAGAAAGCTGGTCACAAACAGCCCCTCCCGCCGGATGGGCAGGGTGTGCATCAGGCCGGCGGAGCGTGCGTTATAGAGGTAGTTCCACACCGCCATGGCGCACAGAAGGCCGTACAGCAGGCAGACCACAGGCACGGCGGCCTGTAAAACCTCGTAATACAGCTTGGTCATCTCCAGCGGCGCGCCCGCCGAAAACCCGGCGTACCCGCCGTACCGCAGCAGCTTGGACAGCATGGCCAGCGGGAACAGCGCCCCGATGAAGGACGCCCCGCCCCACAGGGGCCAGAACCTGGAGAGGTCCTTCAGAAACAGCGTTTTATTAAAGTACAATGTCTTTGACCGCATAGTCCGCACCTCCCAGCTCGTAAATAAAGATCTCCTCCAGCGTCAGCGGCACCGCGTCCACCAGCAGCGGGTTATACGCCGCCAGCCGCTCCGCGGCCTCCTGGGCGTTCATCCGCATAATTAAGGTGTGAATGCGGCCGATCTTCGAGGCGTGAAGCGCCGGCAGCTCGGGCGGGACCTCCGTCACGCCGTCCTGAAACACCACCTGGAGCTTTACCATGTTGTCCTGCAATTGGGCCAGGCTCCGCTCCAGCAGCACTTTGCCCCGGTCCATAATGCCCACGTGGTCGCACACGTCCTCCAGCTCCCGCAGGTTGTGGGAGCTCACCAGCACCGTGGTGCCCCGCTGGCTCACGTCCCCCATCACCAGCGACCACACCTGCCGCCGCATCACCGGGTCCAGGCCGTCCACCGGCTCGTCCAGGATCAGGTAGTCCGGCATGCAGCTGAGCACCAGCCAGAAGGCCGCCTGCTTCTGCATACCCTTGGAGAGGCGGCGGATGGCCCGCTTCTCGTCAATGCCGAAGACCTCCTTCAGCTTCTCGTACCGCTCCATGGAAAAGCTGGGGTAAAACCCCCGGTAAAAGCGGCACATGTCCCGGATGGTGGACTGGCTGAAATAATACCAGTCGTCGGGAATGACGCCCACCCGGGCTTTCAGCGCGTCGTTCTCCCACACGTCCTCGCCGCCGATCCGCACCGTGCCCGCGTCCTGGCGGTAGATGCCCGTCAGGTGGCGGATCAGAGTGGATTTGCCCGCGCCATTGGGGCCCACCAGGCCGTACACGCTGCCCGCCGGCACCGTGACAGCGGCCTCATCCAGGGCCGTAAAGCTGTCAAACCGCTTCGTCAGGCCATTTACTTCAATCATCGTTGTCCTCCCCCTCTCTCTTGCTCTGCGGCGCCCGGCGTCTCCGGCTCCTCCCGGACCAGCGCCGCCAGCTCCTCTGCCGAAACGCCTAGGTATTTCAGCTCTGCCAGCAGCTCCCGGGCCCTGGCCATCAGCTCCTTCCGGCGGGCCTCGTCCGCCCCGGCGCTGCCGGTGGCGAAGCTCCCCTTGCCGGGCACAGAGTAGATGTACCCCTCCCCCTCCAGCTCGTTATATGCCCGCTGGATGGTGTTGGGGTTGATGGACAGCTGGGTTGCCATCGCCCGCACGGACGGCAGCTTTTCATCCGGCCCCATGGCGCCTGTGACGATCAGCTTCCGCAGCCCGTCCTTGATCTGTTCGTAGATCGGGCGGGAGTCCCGGTAATTCAGGCTGATCATCCGCTCACCTTCCCTTCCGCGGCGGTCTGTCCGCCGCAAACTGTATTAACTGTACTAGTACACTTAGGATAACACGGTGCGCTTTCGTTGTCAAGAGCCTCTTTCCGATAAAATTTTCCCGCCCGCCTCTGGAAAATCCGTGCAAAATCCGTATTTTCTTCTTTACAATGGGAAGGATGTGTGATATATTTCGATAGGCGCGGAAGGCCGCGCCTGCGATTTTGCCCCTGTACTTTGTCCCGCGGAGCTTCACCGGCCCGGGGCACAGTACCGCGGGTCATTTTATGAAAGGTGGAAATACACTATGCTGCGCAAGGAACAGAAAACCGCTATCATCGACGCCAACCGCACCCACGAGACCGACACCGGCTCCCCGGAGGTCCAGATCGCCATCCTGACGGAGCGCATCAACGTGCTCACCGAGCACATGCGCGCCAACCCCCAGGACAAGCACTCCAACCGGGGTCTTTTGAAAATGGTTGGTAAGCGCCGCAGCCTTCTGGACTATCTCCAGAAGAAGGACATCGAGCGCTACCGTGCCCTGATTGCCAAGCTCGGCATCCGTAAATAAGATGAAAACAGGGCGGCGCGGGAAAACCCCGCCGCCCTTCTTTCCATTTTCCCCCAGCCCGCGTGAGAGCCGCATACTTTTAGCAGTTGAAAAAAGAGCTGGTCTCCGGCTCCCTTTTCAAGTGCTAAACGGTCCGGCTCCCCAGCGGAAACCAATACAAAAGGAGCAGGACTAATGTCTACGATTATCACCAAGAGGCAATTCCCCAACTACCGCAAGTACGAAATGGAGCTGGCGGGCCGCCCCCTCACCCTGGAGGTGGGGAAGCTGGCGGAGCTGGCCAACGCCGCCGTTATGGTGGGCTACGGCGACACCCGGGTGCTGGTGTGCGCCACCGCCTCCGCCCGTCCCCGGGACGGCATCGACTTCTTCCCCCTCAGCGTTGACTTCGAGGAGAAGCTCTACTCCGTGGGCCGCATCCCCGGCAGCTTCAACCGCCGGGAGGGCCGCCCCGGGGAAAAGGGCGTCCTCACCAGCCGGGTCATTGACCGGCCCATCCGCCCCCTGTTCCCCCACGACTTCCGCAACGACGTTTCCATCATGGCCACGGTCATGAGCGTGGACCACGACTGCTCCCCGGAGATCTGCGGCCTCATCGGCGCTTCCGCCGCCCTGGCCATTTCCGACATCCCCTGGCACGGCCCCGTGGGCGCGGTGAAGGTGGGCCTGGTGGACGGCAAGCTCATCTTCAACCCCACCAGCGAGGAGCGGAAGGTTTCCGACCTGGACGTGACCGTGGTGTCCACCGGGAAAAAGGTGGTCATGATTGAAGCCGGGGCCAACGAGGTGGACAACGACACCATGTTCCGGGCCATCCAGATGGCCCACGAGGAAAACCAGAAGCAGGTGGAGCTCATCAACCGGATGGTTTCCGAGATCGGCAAGGAGAAGTTCGACTATCCCCACGCCGACTTCGACGAGGAGCTGTTTGAGAAAATTGTCTCCGCCACCATGGACGAGGCCAGGGCCGCCATGGACACCGACGACAAAAACGTCCGGGAGACCCGGTGGAACGCCCTCATTGAGAAGTGGCACGAGCGCTTCCTGGACGAGTACCCGGAGATGGACAAATACCTGGACGAGATCACCTACAAGTTCCAGAAGAAGATTGTCAAGGCCTGGCTGCTGGAGGGCCACCGGGTGGACGGCCGCGCCAAGAACGAGATCCGGCCCCTGGCCGCCGAGGTGGGCGTGCTGCCCCGCGTCCACGGCTCCGGCCTCTTTACCCGCGGCCAGACCCAGGTGCTGTCCGTGTGTACCCTGAACACCCTGTCCGCCTGCCAGAAGCTGGACACCATCTGGGAGGAGACCGAAAAGCGGTATATGCACCACTACAACTTCCCCGGCTACTCCGTGGGCGAGGCCCGGGGGGCCCGCTCCGTCAACCGCCGGGAGAAGGGCCACGGCGCCCTGGCCGAGCGGGCTCTGGAGCCCGTCATCCCCTCTGAGGACGAGTTCCCCTATGCCATCCGCGTGGTATCCGAGGTGCTCAGCTCCAACGGCTCCACCTCCCAGGGCTCCATCTGCGGCTCCACCCTGGCCCTGATGGACGCCGGCGTGCCCATCAAGGCCCCCGTGGCCGGCATCTCCTGCGGCCTCATTCAGGACGACGACGGCTCCTTCACCACCTTTATCGATATCCAGGGCGTGGAGGACTTCCACGGCGAGATGGACTTCAAGGTGGCGGGCACCAAGAGGGGCATCACCGCCATTCAGATGGACCTGAAGAATGACGGCCTCACCATGGAGATCATCAAAAACGCCCTGGACATCACCTATGACGGCCGCTGCCAGATTCTGGACCAGATCATGCTGCCGGCCATCGGAGCACCCCGGACGGAAGTAAGCCGCTACGCGCCCAAGATGATCACCATGCACATCGACCCCGACAAGATCCGGGATGTCATCGGCAAGGGCGGCAGTGTGATTCAGAAGATTGTAGCGGATACCGGTGCCAAGATCGACATCAACGACGACGGCTCCATCTTTATCGCCGCCGCGGACGCCGCCGCCTGCGATGCCGCCAAGAAGTGCATCGACGACATTGTGTTTGTCCCTGTGGTAGGCACGCTGTACTATGGCCGTGTGGTGCGGCTGATGACCTTCGGCGCGTTTGTGGAGCTGGCCCCCGGCAAGGATGGGCTCGTTCACATCTCCAAGCTGGCGGACCACCGGATCGAGCGGGTGGAGGACGCCTGCAAGATCGGAGATATGATGTGGGTCAAGGTCACTGATATTGACGAAAAGGGCCGGGTGAATCTCTCTCATAAGGACGCCGTCCGGGAGATCAGGGCCAAAGAGGCCGCCGGCGAGCGGATTAAATAAATTCCTTTTTAAGGAGTTGGCGGGATGGGCCCCCTGGGGCCCGTCCCGCTTTTTGTCCCGCGGGGGACGGGGAATGCCGCCCCACAGGGCGACCTCCTTGCACTTTTGCAGTCAATATGATATCCTTTTCCATATTTGAAAAACCAAAAGGAGCTGATCCCATGGATACGATTGCCGCCATTGCCACCGGTCCCGCGGCCGCCGCCATCGGTGTCGTCCGGGTCTCCGGCCAGGGGTGTTTCGCCTGCTGTGACCGGCTCTTCCGGGCCGCCAGTCAAACACCTTTTTCCCGGCAGGAGCCCCGTAAAATGGTCTTTGGCGAAATGCTGGACGCAGAGGGCCGCGTCATTGACCGCGGACTGGCCGTCCGCTTTCCCGCCCCCCACAGCTACACCGGGGAGGACTCCGCCGAGCTCCACTGCCACGGCTCCCCCGTGGTGCTGCGGGAGCTGCTGTCCGCCCTCTTTGCCGCCGGGGCGCGGCAGGCCGGGCCCGGGGAGTTCACCAAGCGGGCCTTTTTGAACGGGCGGCTGGACCTGACCCAGGCGGAGGCCGTCATCGACCTGATCGACGCCGAGACCGCCGCCGCCGCCCGCAACGCCGCCGCCCAGCTGGAGGGCGGCCTCCGCCGGGTACTGGAACCCATTCAGGAAACCCTGCTGGACATCGCCAGCCGCTTTTACGCCGTAGTGGACTACCCGGACGAGGACATCCAGGACGTAAACCCGGCGGAGATCGCCCGGGCCATGGCCTCCGCGGAGGACGCCCTCACCCGCCTCCTGGCGGCCTGCCGCCGGGGACAGGTGCTGAAAAAGGGCGTCCGCACCGCCATCGTGGGCCTGCCCAACGCCGGAAAATCCTCTCTGCTCAACGCCCTGGCGGGCTATGACCGCTGCCTTGTCACCGACATCCCCGGCACCACCCGGGACACGGTGGAGGAGTCCGTCCTCTGCGGAGGAGTCCTCCTGCGGCTCATCGACACGGCAGGCCTCCGGGAGACAGAGGACACGGTGGAGCAGCTGGGCGTGGAGCGCTCCCGCCGGGCCATGGAGGAGGCGGAGCTGATCCTCCTGGTGGACGACACCCTGGCAGCCCCGGAGACGCCCATACCCCCGGCCCTCCGGGAGACCTTCCTCCGGCTGCTGAACGAGGTGGGCAGAGGGCGCGCGCCCTGGATCCTCGTGGCCTCCAAGCGGGACCTCACCGGGCAATCCGCCGGGTCCATCGGCGCCATCGGGGCCCCGGACTGGAGGTGTCCCGCCGCATACGTCTCCCTCTCCGCCCTCACCGGGGAGGGCATGGAGGACCTGGAGAAAGCCGTAGCGGACCTTTTTCCCGCTGGGGACAGCGGAGAGGCCGGCTCCCTTCTCACGGACCACCGCCAGGAGGACGCCGCCCGCCGGGCGCGAAGCGCCCTCCGCCGGGGCCGCGCCGCCCTGGAGGACGGCCTGACCCCCGACGCCGCCCTCACCGATGTGGAGGAGGCCCTGGACGCCTTGGGGGAGCTGACAGGCCGCACCGCCAGAGAGGAGCTGGTCTCCGCTGTCTTCTCCCGGTTCTGCGTGGGAAAATAATCTCAAAACCCGTTAAATATAGTTTACAAAACCATATCTTTGTGATACAATACCGTACAAAATACCGTTGACATCTTTTGAAGGAGTATTGTGCCATGTGTGATTCAGTCTCTTTGCAGGAGCGGATGCGGACCCAGCGCCCCGTGGACTGGGACCAGCTTCCGGATTTCTCCCTGTATATGGACCAGGTGCTCAGCTACATGGACCGGCAGGTTATTCGGTTTGACGAGGACGACGGCCTCACTGCCGCCATGGTGAACAACTACACCAAAAGCGGTCTTGTGCCCCGGGCGGAGGGCAAGAAGTACAGCCGGGAGCACCTGGCGTACCTCACCGTAATCTGTGTTTTGAAGCGGGTCATGTCCACCCGGGATATGGACCTGCTGATCCAGGAGGAGCTCCAGGGCGACCGCTCTGTTCAGGACGGCTACGCCGCCTTCTGCGACAGCCTGGACAAGGCGCTGAACCTCACCGCCGGAGAGATGGAAAGCCGCTCCGGCGGCGAGGGAGGCCTGGCGGACGCCGCCATCCACTTCGCCCTCCTGAGCTACGCCGCCGGCGTGGCCAGCAGCCGCTATGTGACCATGCTGCGGCAGCGGACCGCCCAGGCGCCGGAGACCGCCGCTCCCGCGAAAAAGGCGAAAAAGGAGCGTGGGCAGGATGCGTGAATTTACGATCATGACGGACAGCTGCTGCGACATGACCGCCGCCATGGCGGAGGAGCTGGAGCTGTCCGTCCTCCCCCTGAGCCTGCACATGGGCGAAGCGGTGTACCGCAACTGGCTGGACGGGCGGGACATCGCCTTCCCGGAGTTTTACAGCCGGGTGCGCGGCGGCCAGGACGCCACCACCGCCGCCGTCAGCGTGGGGGACTTCGAGACGGAGATGCGGCGCGTCCTCTCCTCCGGCCGGGACATTCTCTGCATCAGCTTCTCCTCCGCCCTGTCCGCCACCTATCAGTCCGCCTCCATCGCCGCGGAGGACCTGCGGCCGGAGTTTCCGGAGGCCAGGATCTGCGTGGTGGACTCCCTGTGCGCCTCCCTGGGGCAGGGGCTGCTGCTGTGGCTCTGCGCTCAGGAACAAAAAAAGGGCCGGACGGTGGAGGAGGTCCGGGACTTTGCCGAGAAGACCAAGGGAAAGGTGTGCCACTGGTTCACGGTGGACGATCTGAACCATTTGAAGCGGGGCGGGCGGATCAGCGCCGCCACGGCGCTGTTTGGCACCATGCTCTCCATCAAGCCGGTGATGCACGTGGACGGCGGCGGCCACCTTACTCCCGTCGGCAAGGCCCGTGGACGGCGGGCCTCCCTGCTGGCCCTGGTGGATGAGATGGAAAAAACCGCTATAGCCCCGGGAGAACAGACCGTTTTCATCTCCCACGGGGACTGCCTTGCGGACGCGGAGTTCATGGCAGAGGAGGTCCGCCGCCGCTTCGGCACGAAGGACATTCACATCAACTATGTGGGCCCGGTAATCGGCAGCCACTCCGGCCCGGGGACCATGGCACTGTTCTTTCTGGGCACGGCCCGGTAATTCCGGCGCTCCCGGAAAATGGCCTGCGCAGGGGCGCAGGCCCCGGTGTCTTTTGCTTTTACCGGTCCGGTCCTGCCGCGGGGCCCGCGGCCCTTTGCGGCCCATCCCCCCCAAAAAATTCGGACCATGATTTCACGAAAGGGGCATATCGCTTGAATTGGCTGGAAGTACACATTGATACCAACCACGCCGGCCTGGAGCCGGTGGAGGCCATGCTGTCCTCCCTGGATGTGGACGGCGTGGTGATTGACGACGAGACGGAGTTCCGGGAGTTTCTGGAGGACAACCGCCAGTATTGGGACTACGTGGACGAGGACCTCTCCCGCCGCATGGAGGGATTGTCCCGGGTGACCTTCTACCTCCAATCGGACGAGGCAGGCTTCGCCAAGCTGGGGGAGGTCCGCCTGGCCCTGGAGGACCTGCGCGCTCAGGGCCAGGACTGGGGCAGCCTCATGATGTCCCTGGACAACCTGGCGGACGAGGACTGGGAGAACAACTGGAAGCAGTATTACAAGCCCATTGAGATCGGAGATCGGCTGCTGGTGGTGCCCAAGTGGGAGGATGCGGATCCCGGGAAGCGGGTTCCTCTGTATCTGGACCCCGGCCTGACCTTCGGCACCGGGGACCACGCCACCACCCGGCTGTGCCTCACCGCCCTGGAAAAGGAGATTCACGGTGGGGAGCGGGTGCTGGACCTGGGCTGCGGCAGCGGCATTTTATCCATCGCCGCTCTGAAACTGGGCGCCGCTTCCGCCCGGGCGGTGGACATTGACCGCATGTGCCTGGACGTGGCCTATGAAAACGCCGCTCTCAACGGCATTGGAAAGGACGTCTACACCGTGGAGGTGGGAAACGTCCTCGCAGACGAATCCCTGCGGACAGACCTCGGCGGCGGATACGGCGTGGTTCTCGCCAACATCGTGGCGGATGTGATTATCGGCCTGGCGCCTCTGGTCCGGGGCTTTCTGAAAGCGGGCGGCCTGTTCCTCTGTTCCGGCATCATCCAGGGCCGGGAGGCGGAGGTGGCGGAGGCCCTGCGGGCGGCAGGGCTCACCATCCTGGAGACCCGGGAGCAGAAGGGCTGGTACGCCTTCACCTGCCGCTAGCGGCCCGCGGCAGGTGAAAATTGGTTGTTTTCACATTTTCTAAAGGTCCGTTTTGTGAATTGAGGGAAATCCAAAAATTCTTCCGCAAGACTGCTTGACACGCCTGGAAATATATGATATGTCGAATCAGGATAAGGGCAAAGCCGGTGAAGGCCGGTGACGCAAAGCTAAAGGGCCTTTCCGGTTTGGAGTGGCCGCCAGTTACGGCATGACGGATCTGTGGTCAGATGTAGCCGGATGCGTTACGCCATGGCGTAACGCATCTTTTTCTGTCCTGCGAACAGCAAAAGACAAGCGCCGCATGTTCTGTTCCAGACGTCCGGAACTCTGCATAAAATTCTGGAAGATTGGAGGGATCCCTATGAGAGGGAGGTCCTGCCGGAGACAGGTGCTCCCCGCCGCCGTTCTGGCCGAGTCCTTCGTCGACTGATCCCCAAATCAAAACTGCAAATGCCCTCCCCAACCGCCGTCCCTCCCGGGCGGCGGTTTTCTCTGTCCCAATCCGGCATTGTCTTCCCCGGTCTTCCCCGGTCTTCCCTGGTCTTCCCCGGTCTTCCCCGGTCTTCCCCGGTCTTCCCCGGTCTTCCCCGGTCTTCCCCGGT
>NZ_CAJULS010000002.1:29714-62265 GCF_910587525.1 uncultured Oscillibacter sp.
CCGGTCTTCCCCGGTCTTCCCCGGTCTTCCCCGGTCTTCCCCGGTCTTCCCCGGTCTTCCCCGGTGTCCTGTAGATGCCCCGGCCCGCCCACGGATCAGGACATTCCTTTTTTTCTCCTTCGACAGATTCCAGCCGCCTTCTCCCTCCACAATATGTAGAATATAGGAAATATCAACAACACAAAGGAGGCGGTTCTATGGAGCGCACAGAGGAACGGCGGGTCCTTCGGCTGCCTGTGGCGGACATCCGCCCCAATCCCGCCCAGCCCCGCAGGTTTTTTGACGAGGCAGCCCTGCGGGAGCTGGCGTCCTCCATCCGGCGCCACGGCATCCTCCAGCCCCTCACCGTGCGGCGGCGGGGGGACAGCTGGGAACTGGTGGCCGGGGAGCGGCGGCTCCGGGCCGCCCGGCTGGCTGGTCTCGAGACGGTACCCTGCATCGAGGCGGCGGTGGACAGCCGCCAGTCCGCCCTGCTGGCCCTGGTGGAAAATCTTCAGCGGGAGGACCTGCACTACTTTGAGGAGGCCGCCGCCATCGCCGCTTACATCCAGGCGTCCGGCTCCACCCAGGAGGAGGCCGCCGCCCTGCTGGGCCGCTCCCCCTCGGCGGTGGCCAACAAGCTGCGGCTCCTGCGCCTCTCCCCCGCCTGCCGGGAGATTCTGGTCACCGGAGGGCTGGCGGAGCGCCACGCCCGCACCCTCCTGCGCTTGGAGGACGAAAGCGAGCGTCTGACGGCCGCCCGGCACATGGCAGACAAGCAGCTCACCGTGGCCCAGGCGGAGCAGTATGTGGACCGGCGGCTGGCCGCCCTCCAGTCCACGCCTCCGGCGGGGCGGCGGACCTACATTATAAAAGATGTACGGCTCTTTCTCAACAGCGTGGACCGTGGCCTCCAGATCATCCGGGACGCCGGGGTGGACGCGGCCTGCGGCCGGGAGGAGACGGAGGACGATATCCTCCTCACCATCCGCATCCCCAAGCGCCCCGCCCGCCCATAGGTGCGCTTCTCTCCCGCCTCATATCAAAACATTTCTCCTTATTTTCCTTTTATTGTTACTGTATTGTAACCTTTTTTTCACCGGGAATGTGTTACAATACATCGTGGCAGAAAAGGGCCGGTTGTGTGCGGCGCTTTTCAAAAGGAACAAACGACAGGAGGGGCTTCATGGAACAGATCAACGAAGCCGTGGAAATGCGGACCGGGGGAACCCGGCTGAAAAAGAGCGGCGGCATCGGCGGACCTCTGCTGATTGCCCTGGGCCTGACGGCCCTTATTGCCGGCGGGGCCTATCTGGGCCTGTGCGCCTACGCGGTCAACAGCGGTACGATCTGGAGCAACACCCGTGTTCTGGAACAGGACATCGGCGGCCTCACCCGGGACCAGGCCGTTCAGAAACTGGAGGCCACCCTGCCGGACATGGCCATCCGGCTCCTGCTCCTTGATGACACCACCCCGCCGGACGCGCCGGAGAACTACTCCACCGGCGCGGACTCCGGCATGGGCGCCGATATCCCCCTCAGCGATCTGGGCGCGGAGGTGGACGTCCCCGCCCTGGTGGACTTCGCGGATCAGACCCAGCGGTCCCAGTCCTTCCTCACCGCCGGATACCGCTACCTCTCCCGGGAGGAGGCCCACACTTTCAGCAAACCGGACGCCATCACCCTGGACCCGGAGAAGACGGCGGAGACCGCCGGACGTGTGGCGGACAGTCTCTCCTGGCCGGCGGAGAACACCTCTTACAGCGTGGAGGAGGACGCCCTTCTGGTGCGGATTCCCAAAGACGGCCAGTCCCTGGACGCGGACGCGCTGCAATCCGCGCTGGAGGACCGCTCCTGGAACAGCAGCCTTACCATTGCCCTCCCCCGGGAAGTTCTCTCCCCCACAGAGGTTCTCACCGCCCAGGACATCCACGATGCCGTCAGCGGCGAGGTGAAAAACGCCGGATACGACGCCGAAAACGACGCCATCACCCCTGAGCAGGTGGGGGCGGATTTTGACATTCCCGCCGCCCAGGCCGCCATGGACGCGGCGGAGCCCGGCTCCACCGTCCGCGTCACCGCGGACATCCAGCTCCCCGCCGTCACGGCGGAGGACCTGGAGGAGCTGCTGTTCCGGGACGTGCTGGGAGAGGCCCGGACCCACGTATCCGGCACGGCGGCCCGCATTTCCAACGTAAAGCTGTCCTCCGCCGCCTTCAACGGCGTGGTGCTCAACACCGGAGACGTGTTCTCCTACAACGAAACCGTGGGCCAGCGGACGGCGGCCAAGGGCTACCAGCCCGCGCCGGCCTATGTGCAGGGCGAGACGGTGGACGAGATCGGCGGCGGCGTGTGCCAGCCCTCCTCCACGCTGTACTTAGCCTGCCTCCGGGCCAACCTGGAGATCACAGAGCGGTACGCCCACCGGTACGTCCCCGCCTACATCGGCAAGGGCATGGACGCCACCGTCTCCTGGGGCGGGCCGGACTACAAATTCACCAACAACACGGACTATCCCATCAAGATCGAGACTGTCTACGAAAAGGGCTATCTCACGGTGCGCCTGCTGGGCACCAACGTGGACGGCACCTATGTGAAGATGACCTACGAGCCAATCTCCTCCACCCCCTTCGAGGTGGTCTACGAGGACGACCCCACCCTGGCCCCGGGCCAGGAGGTGGTGAAGGTCACCCCCTACACCGGCTACAAGGGCCGGACCTACCGCAACGTCTACGCCGCCGACGGCACCCTGATCTCCAGCGAGTACGAGGACACCAGCGACTACAAGGTCCGCAACCGGGTAATCCTCCGCGGTCCGGAGGCGGAGCCCTCTGTTCCGGCGGTGAACCCGGATCCCGGCGGGTTTGTGGTGGACCTGCCGGAGGTGACGGACCCCGGCACGGCGGTTGAGCCCCCCATTCAGGACCCGGGGACGAATCCCCCTATCATCGTTCTGCCTGAGATGTAGCAGGCCGGAGGCGGAGCGCCCGCTCCGTCTCTTTTTCTCCCCCCGGTCTCCCGCCTTGACCCCCTATAATGGACATAAGGTGAAGAGCATGCTTGACGAGGAGGATTTGCAGGCCATCGCGGAAGTGATGGATCAGAAAATCAGCGCGTCCGAGGCCCGCATGACAGACTGCATTGACCGCCAGAAGCTGGAATTCCGTCTGGATGTTTTGGAGGCCGTCACCCGGCGGAACATCCCGGAAATTGAAAAGCTGAAAAAGGCCCGGTAAATCCACGGAAACGGCGTTCTTATCTATAAACAGTCCTAAAAATACAGCAGACGCGCAGCGGCGCCGCCTCTTAAATTTGACAATATGGACCCGGTGAGATATATTTGCATAAACGGAATCGGCCCCGGCAAGTGGGAAACGGGGAGTAATGACATACAACGGGAACCGCAACCGGCAATTGCCTCCCTGCAACCCCGGTGCGGTTTACATTGGCGGCATTTTTTCGTAAAGTGAAGGAGGAATGGGTGGGATGAAGCTGGAGGAAAAGCTGACCGGCCTGCGAAAGGAAAAGGGCCTCACTCAGCTGGAGCTGGCGGAGGCCGTACATGTGTCCCGCCAGGCGGTATCCCGGTGGGAGGTGGGGACGTCCATTCCAACCATGGAAAACCTGGCGTCCCTGGGCCGGCTCTACGGCGTACCGGTGGACGATCTGCTCAACGGCCGGGAGGAGCCCTCCAAAAAGGAACCGCCCCCCGCGGACGGGGAAAAAACGGCGAAGCGCTGGACAGCCCTGGCGCTGGCCGCTCTGAGCCTGACAGTCCTGATCCTGACGGTCTGCGTCGCCGCGCTGCTCCTGAGCCAGCGCGAGGACGCCCACAATCTCAGCGATTTAACAGGAGAGGAGGGAGTAATATCTGACGGCACCTTTTCACTGGAGTGGCCATAAGAGAAAGGAGGTGAACACCATGAGATTGAAAAAAGCATTCTGCCTGCTGCTGGCCAGCGTCCTGACCTTTGCCTGCCTGACACTGGAGGCTGGCGCGGTTCAGGCGGAGCCGGAAGCGGATACATTGTCAATTGAACGGGCCTCTGGCCGGTTCAGCGTGGATGTCAGCAAACAGTCAACTTTTACCGCAGATTCGGACTTTTTTCTGGACGTTGGCGAAACCGTGACCATCACGGCCACCTATACCCCCCGGTCCGCCAGTGTGGATTTCGGCCTGATCGCTCCGGACGGATTGTTTTATTCTCTCCCGGGGCAGCGGGGCAGCTTTAGCGAGACTTTCAAGATCGACCAGCGGGGGTATTACACCTTGGCAATCCGAAATAATTCCGATTCCGCCGTTTCTGTTTCCGGTACTGTGACCTATTAAGTGTAGATTCACACGACAAACCAACAAACACATCATAATTATATAGAACGGAGGATATATATGAAAAAAATGCGTCGTATGCTATCCCTGCTGATGGTATTTTCTATCATCTTATCCTTTACCGTACTCCCCGCGGCGGCGAGCGAAGCAAGCACTGCGAGACTCATGCCGATACCCTATACCTATACAAACACAATAAAAATTGACTCCGGCCGGAACTTCCCTCCGGGATGGGCATACTTCGATGTGCAGATTGCCGGATTATATGACGCGCAGGGTGGAAATGTGATTTCCATTGATACAAAGACGTGCAGATATACCGGCGGGGTTAATTGCGTTGACCACGACGTATATGTTGAGACCTGGACAGAAGCAAACAGAAAAGGCTTGGTTTATTGGCGGCTGTCTGGAGAGTTGACGATCTCCTGGACAAGTCCTGTCTCGGGGATGCAGTATGAGAACGTCTATTTTGAGAGCGATTCTCACTGTTTTTACGCCGAGGATTATACATAATTATGGCTAGTTGGTTTTTGTGGCTGACAATGGTAGTCATGCGATACGCGCCTCTTGCCGCCATCCCAATTTGCCTTATCATCGTCATGAGAAAAAGGAAATAGGCACCACACAGGGAGCATCCGCCCGTAAAACAGGCGGATACTCCCTTTTCCTCTTCCGTAAACCGATGGCCTACCGCTGCCGCTCCCTCTTCAATTTCCGAATATCCTCCCCCACGAAGGGCAGCAGCTGATACTCCCCCTCAATCCGGGACGCCGCCTGGGGCGAGTACCGCCGCCCCAGATCGCTTGGCATCAAATTTGTGCTGAGAATTGTGGACCGCCGCTCCACCAGCCGCGTGTTGACGATCTCGTACAGCGCGCTCTGCACAAAGGCCGTGGTCAGCTCCGTCCCCAGATCGTCCAGAATCAGCAGGTCGCACCGGAGCACCCGCTCCACGTCCTCCCCGGCCTCCTCCCGGCCGAACTTCTCGTCCTCAAACACCCGGAACACGTGCCCCGCCGTGTCGTACACCACGGACCACCCCGCCCCGCTCACCTCCCGGGCGATGGCGGCGGAGAGATGGGTCTTCCCCAGCCCCGGCGCGCCGAAGAACAGCAGGTTTTCAAACCGGCGGCCGAACCGGTGGGCGAACTCCGCGCAGCTGTTGTACACCCGCTCCTCCATATGGCTCCGGGCGGACTTCCGCTCCCCCGGCTCCACCCGGTCGGAGTACCACTCCAGGGAGAAGGTGTCGAAGCTCTGGCTTCCCAGGTCCAGCATCCGGCTCAGCTCCTTTTGCTGCTCCCGGGCGTAATGGCTCCGCAGGCACCGGCACACGCCGCCGTCCCGGTAACCCGTGTCCCCGCACAGGGGGCAGGCGGGCTTCTCCTCCAGGCAGTCCTCCGGCAGGCCCAATTGCTCCAGCAGCGCCTGCCGCTCCCGCTGAAGGCGCAGGTTCTCCACCCGCAGCCGCGCCACCTCCTCCCCGGGGTCCGTGCCCCGGCGGAAGGTGACGGTGACCAGGCGGCCCATGGCGGCGCGCAGTTCCCGGTCGATCTCCCGCAGCCGGGGGGCCCGCCGGAAAATGTCCTCCCGCCGCCGCGCCTCCCGCTCCTCCCGCGCCCGCCGCTCCTCCTCAAAGGCCTGGAGGGCCCGGCGCATGATTTTTCCGTCGTAAGCCATCTCTTCTCTCCTTTATCCTGCCTCCGCCCCGGCGCTCAGACGTACTCCCAGGCCCCCCGGCCGCCGGAGGTCTTCTCCTGCGGTTTCCTGCCGCCGTCGCCCGCCTCCACCTCCTCCGGGGTGTGGAGGCCCGCCTCGTGCCACCGCTTCAAAATGCCGTTTAAGTAGGGCCACTTCAATTCGTGGCACTTGAGCACCGTCCTGTCATAGGCCAGGGCCACCGTCTCCGGCGGAAAGCCCATCTCCTGCCAGGCGGTGAGGTACTTCTCCTCCGACGCCGCCGGCATCCGCTCCCCCAGGCCCAGAACCCGCATATACTGCGGCACGCGCTCCTGCCGCTGGGCGTAGTTTTTCAGGTATTCCGCCGCCGCCCCCTGGCTGTCGATGCCCATCCGGGCCCAGGCGTAGCCCTCCCGCTCGATCTGCTTCATCCCCGGCCGGCGGCCCGGGCCGTACCGCCGCTGTACCCGCTCTGAGCAGTGGCACACCAGCAGGTAGATCACATCGGCGGGCAGCCCCAGGTAGTCGTTCAGCCCCAGCAGGACCCCCACGTCCGGCGCGGTGAGCTTTTTGCCCAGCTTCCGCTCCACCTCAGCGGTGAGGCTGCGGAACTCGGCGCTGCCCTCCAGCCGGTCGGCAATGTCCGTCTGCCGGTAGGCCGGCCTTTCCTCCGCCGGCTCCGGAGGGAGCTCCTCCGCCGCCGGGGCGATGAGTCCCAGCTCCCGGAGCGTCCGCTCCGCTGCCTCGATGCGGGCCCGGTCCCACCGCAGCTCCCCTGCCAGGGACCGGGGGGGAACGCCGCCGTGGCGGCGCAGGAGGGCCAGGTACAAAAGCGCCGCGTCTCCGTTGCCCCGCTCCAGCAGGCGTTTCACCGCCTGGCCGGTGAGGGTGACGCCCTCGTCTCCGGTATGGATCAATACGCTGGACATGGCCTGTCCCTCCTCCCTGCGTTTTTTGCTCTCTCATTCTACACGAAAAATTTCGGGAGGGCAAGCCCTGGCCAGGGGTTTTCTCTGGAGGATTCCCGCCGCGGGGCGGGACGCCGCTTTTACTCGCCCTGACGGGCGCGGGAGAGTTCAGCCATGATGATGGCGGGTGCATCCTGCATGGCGAAGCCGTGCACCTCCGTCCCCGGCCCTTGGCCGGACTCCCCCGTCCGCGCCCGAGGCGCGGGACCCCCATTCCCCGCAGGGCCCCCCACCAGAATTTTGTGAATTTTTTGGAAAAATCCCCATTTTTTCTGGCACACAGCCGCTCCATGTGCTATACTATACGCTGTGAAATTGACTGGATCCGCTTTGCGCTTCAAAAAGAGGAGGAATGTCTCATGGCAAACCGGGTGGTCGTGAATATCTGCGGCGATGAATATACCCTTGTAGCGGAGGAATCCCCCTCCTACATGCAGCGGGTGGGAGTCTATGTAGACGGAAAGATGCGGGAAATTCAGGAAAGCGCCAAGGTGGGCCGGGTCAACGCCGCCGTGCTTACCGCCGTCAATATCGCCGACGAGCTGATGAAGGCCCAGGAGACAGCGGAACAGCTGCGGGGCCAGATCAAGGGCTATGCCGACGAGGCCGCCCAGGCCCAGTCCGAGGTCAGCGAGCTCAAGCGCGAAGTCTTTCGCCTCCAGCAGAAGCTGGAGCGCCAGAGCCGGTGAGGCGCCTGCCGGAGCTGCTGGCCCCCGCCGGCTCCCCGGAGGCGCTGCGGGCCGCCGTACAGCACGGCGCGGACGCCGTATACCTGGGCTGGGGCAGTTTCAATGCCCGCCGGGGCGCCCGGAACTTCTCGGACGAGGAGTTTGCGGAGGCCCTGGCCTATTGTCATGTCCGGGGCGTCCGGGTCTTTTTGACCCTGAATACCTTGCTCACTGACCAGGAGCTGCCCCAGGCCCTGGAGACCGCTGCCGCGGCCTGCCGCCTGGGAGCGGACGCGGTGCTGGTGCAGGACTGGGGCCTTTTGACCCTGCTGCGCCTGTGCCTTCCGGACCTTCCCCTTCACGCCAGCACCCAGATGAGCGTCTTTACCTCCGGCGGAGCCCGCGAGGCCTGCGGAGACGGCTGCCAGCGGGTGGTCATCGCCCGGGAGTGCTCGGCGGAGGACACAGAGGCCATCATCCGGAACTGTCCCGCCGAGATCGAGGTTTTTGCCCACGGGGCGCTGTGCATGTGCTACTCCGGCCAGTGCGCCATGAGCGCGCTGATCGGCGGACGCTCCGGCAACCGGGGCCGGTGCGCCCAGCCCTGCCGCCTTCCTTACGGCGTCAATGAGCCCGCCAAAAAACACTTCCCCCTGAGCCTGAAGGACAGCTGTCTGGCGGGAGAACTGGGAAATATGGCCCGCATGGGCGTCAGCTGTGTCAAGCTGGAGGGGCGGATGAAGCGGCCGGAGTATGTGGCCGCGGTCACCCGGATCTACGCCCGCCTGCTGGCGGAGGGCCGCGGCCCCACCGCCGCCGAGAACCGGGAGCTGGAAACCGCTTTCTCCCGTTCCGGCTTTACCAGCTGGTACTGGCAGGGAAAACACGGCGCGGGCATGTTCGGCGTCCGTCCGGAGAATACCCCGGAACCTAAAGCGTTGTTTGCGGAGGTCAGGGCCGCCTATGAAAAGGATGGCCTTCGCACCGTCCCCGTGGACCTCACCTGCCGGGTTTCCGCCGGGGCGCCCTGCGCCCTCACCGCCGCCGACAGTGCGGGACATTCTGTCACCGTCTCCGGCCCTGTGCCGGAGGCGGCCCGAAGCCGGGCCCTGACGGCGGAGGAGCTGGAGACCCGTCTCCGGAAGACCGGCGGCACTGCCTACGCCTGCCGGGAGGTCACGGTGGAGCTGGACGGAGGCCTGTCCCTGCCCGCCAGCGCCGTCAACGCCCTGCGGCGGGACGCCCTGTCGGCATTGACGGAGGCCCGGGTCCATCCGCCGCTGCGGCGGGAGCTGCCGCCTCCGGCCCCGCCGGAGAACACCTGCGGGTCCGGCGCTCTCCAGTGGACCGTCTCCGTGACCGGCATGGCCCAGCTCTCCCCCGCCCTGGTGGCCCTGAACCCCGCCCGGGTCTGTGTGCCGTTGGAGCTTCTGCCCTCTCTTTCCACTCTGCCGGCGGGGGAGACGGAGTGGTGTGCCATTCTGCCCCGGGTCTGGCGGGACCGGGACGAGCCCCAGCTGAAAACCTGGCTGGATCACGCCAGATCCCTGGGTGTCACCGGCGCCCTGGCGGGAAATATCGGCCATCTTCCCCTGCTGCGTGATTCCGGTCTGTATATTTACGGTGATTTTGGACTGAACGTATTCAATAGCCGCTCTCTGGAGTACCTGCGGAAGAAGGGCCTTCGCTCCGCCTGCGTCTCCTTTGAGCTGCGCTTCTCCCAGATTCGGGACCTGCGAAAGCCCCTGCCCGCGGAGGCCATCGTCTACGGGCGGCTGCCCCTGATGATCACGGAGAACTGCCTGCTGGAGAACAGCGGCTCCTGCCGCTGTGACCAGCCCAATTTTCTCCGGGACCGCACCGGGGCGGCTTTCCCCCTGCTGCCCGCCTACGGCCACCGGACGGAGATCCAGAATGACCGCCCTCTCTGGCTGGCGGAGCTGCCGGATTTCCGGCGGCTGGGTCTCCGCTATGCCCGTCTGCGGTTCACCACAGAGAGCCCCGCGGAATGCGTTCAGGTGTTCCGGGACTATCTGGAGGGCGCTCCCGCCCGGGGAACCTTTACCCGCGGCCTCTACAAACGGGGCGTTGAATGAGAAAATCAAACACGGTCCGTATATTATTGTACAAAAAATACGGATTGTTTATTATCTGGAGTTTTATATGGAAGAATTGAAGGTAAAATATTTTACAGACGCCATTGACGAGCTGTGCTATGTGGCGGGGAAATCCGACTGGATCGACCTGCACGCCGCCGGGGAGGTCACATTGAAGGCCGGAGAATTCCGGCTCATCCCTCTGGGCGTGGCCATCGCCCTGCCGGAGGGATATGAGGCCCATGTGGTCCCCCGGAGCTCCACCTTTAAGAACTACGGGATTTTGCAGGCCAACTCCATGGGCATTGTGGACTATACCTACCGGGGAGACAACGACCAGTGGTTTCTCCCGGTCTACGCCACCCGGGATGTGACCATTGAGCAAAATGCCCGCATCTGCCAGTTCCGTATTATGCAGAATCAGCCCCCGCTGAAATTCACCCGGGTGGAGCGGCTGGACAGTCCTGACCGGGGCGGCTTCGGCTCCACGGGAAAATAGCGGGGGAGGTCGTTTCTATGGCGAAGATCGTATTGGCCTCTGCCTCTCCCCGGCGGCAGGAGCTGCTGCGCCGCATCGGCATTGAGGACTTTGACATCCGGGTGCCGCAGGTGGAGGAAACCTTCCCCGAGGGGCTGACTCCGCCGGAGGTGGTGGCCCACATCTCCCGGGAAAAGGCGGATGCCGCGGCGGCGCTGTGCGCGCCGGAGGAGATTGTCATCACCGCCGATACCATGGTCTTTTTGGACGAGGCCCGGCTGGGCAAGCCCAGGGACGAACAGGACGCCCTGCGGATGCTCACCGCCCTCCAGGGACGGCGGCACACCGTCTGCACCGGCGTCACCGTCCGGCAGGGGGACCGCCGCTTGACGGAGTCCGAGTCCACCGGCGTGTACTTTCGCCCTGCCGCGCAGGCGGAGCTGCTGGCCTATATCAAAACCGGCGAGCCCATGGACAAGGCCGGGGCCTACGGCGTTCAGGGCAAGGGGGCGCTACTGGTGGAGCGGCTGGACGGCGATTTTTTCAACGTAATGGGACTGCCCGTCATGCGGCTGGGCCGGATGCTGGAGCGGTTCGGCGTCACGCTTTTGAAATGAAAGTGGGGTTTCCTTGAAGAATTTCCTGAAAAACAACGGCCTTTGGATTTTGTTTGCCGGAGCGGTCATCTCCGTGACGCTGGCACTCATGTCCTATTTCAGCGCCACCTCTTCTCCCCTGGTAAACGCGGTAAACGTGCTGGTCTCCCCCTTCCGCTCGGCCTACACTGCCGTAGCCTCCTGGTTCAACGACAAGCAGAACTACTACCGTGACACCACGGATCTGCTGGATGAGAACGCCGCCCTGCGCAAGCGCATCGCCGAGCTGGAGGCGGACCTCCGCCAGGCGGAGGACGACAGCAAGGAGAACGAGATCCTGCGGGACGCACTTGAGCTGCGCAAGCAACGGCGGGACCTGGTGCTGGAGAGCGCCATGATCACGGAGCGCTCGGTGACCAACTGGACCTCCTCCCTGACGCTGAACAAGGGCACCAGCCACGGCGTGGAGAGCGGCGACGCAGTGATTGACGGCACCGGCAGCCTGGTGGGCGTGGTCCGGGAGGTGGGAATGAACTGGTGCACGGTGCTCACCGTGGTGGACACGGATACCTCCCTGGGCGCCCAGGTGTTCCGCACCAAGGACCTGGCGCTGGCCGCCGGAAACTTCTCCCTGATGGAGGAAGAGCGGCTGCGGCTGGAGCTTCTGCCAGCCGGATGCCAGCTGCTGGCGGGCGACCTGGTGCAGACCTCAGGCCTGGGCGGGTACTATCCCTCCGGCCTCGTGATCGGCACGGTGGAAGAGGTGCTGGTGGACGACTCCGGCGCCGCCTCTTATGCCATTTTGGCCCCCAAGGCAGACCTTGCCGCCCTGACGGAGGTCTTTGTCATCAAGGACTTTGATGTGGTCACCTAACGCCATTGTCAAATAATACTGAGAAAAGCACAGCGGTCTGGAAATCGCATGGTTCGAGCTTGAGGGGAAATGGCCGGCAGAGGGCTGCCGGCCCCACAAGTACCAGAACCTGCCGATATAAGCAGGTACCCTCCCAGACCGCACAAACCAGGCGCGGAAGCGCGGGAAGAGGAGAAAGTCCTTGCGTCCACGTATCAAGTCCGCTGAGCGCCTTTCAATCGAAGCAAAATGCTTCCCCAACCGCCAAAAGTGTCTTTTTCTCTTTTGGACCGTGCACGGCCCGTTTTCTCTTTTTCTGCGCTCAGAAAAAGAGAAAATGGGGGGTGCATTCCGTGCCGCAAAGCGGCACAACCCCCGTCCCCGGCCCGTGGCCGGACCCTCTCGTCCCCGCCCGTGGCGGGACTTCCCCGTCCCGCCCTGTGGGGCGGCGCCCCGCACAATTCCCAATTACGAAAGGAGCCCCCTCCCGTGCTGGCACGAAATGAGACGATTTTCAAATGGTTCCTCTATTCCGCCGCCGCCGTGCTGTGCTTGACGGTGCAGAGCGCCCTTCTCCAGCGCCTCACCCTCTGGGGCGTAATTCCCTTTGTCTGTCCCCTGCTGGCCGCCATTCCCGCCACCTGGGAAAGTCCCGCCGCCGGTACGATCTTTTCCATGATGGTGGGCGTGGCCTGCGACCTGCTGCTGCCGGCGCCGATCCCCTGCTTTTACACTCTGGTATTTCCCCTGGTGGGACTGTTTGCCTCCCTTTTGTCCCACAGCCTGCTGCGCCCCGGCCTTCTCTGCTCCCTGGCCTCCGCGGCCATGGCCTTCGCCCTGACAGACGGCTTCGCCTGTTTCGTCCTGTGGAGCCGGGGCAAAGCCGCCTGGGGGGCCGGAGCCTTTCTGGCCCTGCGGGAGTTCTGCGTCACCGCGCCGTGGATCATCCCTGTTACCCTGCTGTTCCAGGCGGTATTCCACCGCACCCATCCCGACGAATGACCGCGTTTTTAAGGAGTTCTCATGGACCAACATGAATCCCGCAATTTCCGCCTTTTTTTCCTGGGTGCCCTTCTGATTGCCGTCCTGCTGGTCTATCTGGGCGTTTTATACAGCGTCCAGGTGGTTCACCATCAGGATTACGCCACCCAGTCCATCCGCTCCATTCCCCGGGCGGAGACGGTGGAGGCCTCCCGGGGCATCATCACCGACCGCAATGGCCGGACTCTGGTGTCCAACCGCTCCACCTACAATCTGACCTTTGACCCCAGCCTTTTGAAGGAGGGCGAGAACCAGAACGAGGCGATTCTGCGTCTGATCCAGCTCTGCCAGGCCAACGGCGTGGACTGGATTGAGAATCTGCCCGTCTCCCGCCAGCTGCCCTATACCTACACCCTGGACCAGCTGGGCGATACCGTGCTGAAAAGCCGCTTCCTCTCCTATCTCAAGGCGTTGAAACCCTCCAGGGAGGCCCTGACCGCCTATCTTCTCCAGCATCCTGACGCTGTTGCGCCCCAGAGCGAGGAGGACCCGGCTCTCCCGGAACTTTCGCCGCCGGAGGGTGAGGTGACGCCGGAGCAGGAGGCCGCCCGCCAGCGGGAACTGGGTGAGGAGCTTTTGAAGCTGCTCTCCACCCGGCGCCTGACCGCCCAGCTGCTTACCGGCGCGGGCATCACTCCCCAGACGCTGCTGGAGTGGATGCGGGAGGACTTCGGCCTCTCCCCCGCCCTCTCCCTGGGGGAGGCCCGGCTGGTGCTGGGCATCCAGTATGAGCTCTACCTCCGCAAGCTGGACACCACGGTGCCCTATATCCTGGCGGAGGATATCGACATAGAGTTTATCTCCCTGATCAACGACGGCGGCTACTCCGGCGCCAAGGTCACCAGCTCCTATGCCCGGGAGATCGAAACCTCTGCCGCCGCCCATATTCTGGGCATGGTGGGCCCCATCTACGCCGAAGACGACCTGGAGGCCCTGCGGGCCAAGGGGTACAACGGCGACGACACCATTGGCCGCTCCGGCGCCGAGGCCGCCTTTGAGGACTATCTCCGGGGCACCGACGGCCGGCGGGTAGTCTCCGTCAATAGCGACGGCAAGATCACCGGCGAGTATTACACCAGGAGTCCCAAGCCCGGAAACAACGTGGAACTGACCATTGACCTGAAATTTCAGCAGGCGGCGGAGGAGGCTCTGGCCGCCACCGTCTCCGCCATGAGCGAGAAGGACGGCAACACCACCCGGGGCGCGGGCCTTGCGGTAGTGCGGGTGGGCACCGGCGAGGTGCTGGCCCTGGTCTCCTATCCCATGTACGACCTGGCCGCCTATATCCAAGACAACACTTACAAGGCCCAGCTGAACACCGACGAGTCCCGTCCTCTGGTAAACCGGGCCACTACGGGCCGCTACTCCCCCGGCTCCACCTTCAAGCCGCTTATCGCTGTGGCAGCCCTGGAGGAGGGCGTGGTCACCCTGTCGGAGCGGATTATGGACTCCGGCCGCTGGTACTATCCCGATATCGTGGCAGGAACCCGTCAATGGTGGTGGAACTGCTGGAACCGGGCCGGCCACGGGCGGCTCAATGTGACCCAGGCCATCACCGCCTCCTGCAACACGTTCTTCCATGAGTTGGGCTACCGTCTGGGCATCGAGAAGATTGACGAGTACGCCGAGGCCTTTGGCTTTGGAAAGAGCACCGGCATCGAGATTGGCGACAACCCGGGCCTTTTGGCGGGCCCGGAGGAGCGGGAGGCCCGGGGCGAGGTCTGGTACGGCGGCGACACTGTCCAGGCGGCCATCGGCCAGTCCGACAACCTGTTTACCCCTCTCCAGATCGCCAATTATATTGCCACCCTGGTCTCCGGCGGCAAGCACTACGACGCCCATCTGCTGAAAACTGCCAAGACCTATGACAACTCCCAGGTGGTGGCGGTGGGCAACAAGGAGCCCTCCAACATCGTCAACATCAGCGACAGCACTTTGGACGCCGTGAAGACCGGCATGCACAACCTGACCAAAACCACCCTGGCCCCCTATTTCAACAACTGTGTGGTAGAAGCCGGCGCCAAAACCGGCACCGTCCAGCTGGGTTCTGAGATCACCAATAACGGCTGCTTCGTGTGCTTTGCCCCCTACGACGAGCCGGAGATCGCCATCGCCCTGGTCATCGAGCAGGGCAACGCCGGTGCCCAGCTGGCCTCCACTGCCGTCAGCGTCATCAACGCCTACTTTACCCCCGACGAGACGGAGACCGCTGTCACCGGGGACAACCAGCTTCTCCCCTGACCTTGCGCTTCCTCATCTTCGCACTTTGAAAATTTTCAATTCCCCGCCCCATTCTAAAACGAGGAGTTTTTTCATGAGTGAACCGTTTGTCTTTGATCCCCGCCACAGCTTCTGTAAAACGCCCTTCGGCGCTGTTCCCTGCGGCGCCGCTGTGACCCTCTGCTGCCGTCCTCTGGCCTCCGAGGGCTTCACCCACTGCGCCGTCATTCTGCGGGGGGAGTTCTCCGGTTCGGAAAGAGAGATCGAATTTGCCCGGGAGGGGCCGGAGGGGGACCGCATCCGCTTCTCGGCGGAAATCTGCGCCCCGCAGGAACCAGAGCTGATGTGGTATCACTTCCGGTTTTGGCGGGACGACGGGGCCGGCTGCACTCTGGACCGCTCCGGCTACCGCAGCGATGGACAGACGGACCCCTGGCAGCTGACAGTTTATGAGGAAACTCCTACGCCACAATGGTTCGGCGCCGGCGTCTCCTACCAGATTTTTCCTGACCGCTTCTGCCGCTTTGCCGTCCCGGACCCCTCCGGCATGGTGGGAAACCGCTGGGTCCACGAGAACTGGTCCGATCCGCCGGCCTGGCAGGCCGATGCGGACGGGGAGGTCCGAAACCGGGACTTCTTCGGCGGCTCTCTGGCAGGTATTCTCTCCAAGCTCCCCTACCTGGCGGAGCTGGGCGTCTCCGCTCTCTATCTCTGCCCCATTTTTGAGTCCGCCTCCAACCACCGCTATAATACGGCAGATTACTCTAAGATCGACCCCATGCTAGGCACAGAGGAGGATTTCCGCACCTTGTGCGCCAGAGCCGGAGATTTGGGCATTCGGGTAATTTTGGATGGCGTGTTTAACCACACAGGCTCTCAGAGCCTCTATTTTAACGAGGACGGCTTTTATCCCACTTTAGGCGCGGCCCAAAGTCCCGACAGCCCCTACGCCGGCTGGTTCTCCTTTCATCCCTGGCCCTCGGATTATGATGCCTGGTGGGGCATCCGTACGCTGCCCGCCGTCCGGGAGGAAAGTCCCAGCTATATTGATTACATCATTGAGGGGGAGAACTCCATCATCCGCCGCTGGCTCCGGGCCGGGGCCTCTGGCTGGCGGCTGGACGTGGCTGACGAGCTTCCTGACTGGTTTATTGAAAAAATCCGCTCTGTTATGGAACGGGACTTTCCAGACGCGTTCCTCCTGGGAGAGGTCTGGGAGGATGCCAGCACCAAGGTGGCCTACTCCCAGCGGCGGCGGTACCTGCTGGGCCGGGAGCTCCACAGCGTGATGAATTATCCCTTCCGCTCTTCCCTGCTGACCTCTCTCCGGGAAGAACGGGCGGAGCTCTTTCAGGAGACCATGGAGACCCTGCGGGAGAACTATCCTCCGCAGGCCTTTTACTCCGCCATGAACTTCCTGGGCACTCACGATACCCCCCGGGTGCTGACAGCCCTGGGGGCCGACGTCCTGCCGGAGAGCAAGGAGGCCCGGGCAAATTACCGCCTCTCCCCCGGCGAGCGGGCCCGGGGCCTCGCCCGGCTGCGGCTGGCTGCCCTGGTGCTCTTCGCCTTTCCCGGCACTCCCACGGTGTTCTATGGGGATGAGGCCGGAATGGAGGGCTTTGAGGACCCCTTTAACCGGGGGACCTATCCCTGGGGCGGCGAGGACCAGGACCTGCTGGCCTGGTTCCGGCTGCTGGGCCGGCTGCGGCGGGACCAGCTTCCTCTGCAAAGGGGAGCCCTGCAATGGCTGGAGGCCTCCGGTCCCCTGCTGGCCTTTTCCCGGGAATGGGAGGGGCAGCGGCTGACGGCGGTGGTCAACGCCTCGGAGGCGACCCGGCTCCTTACCCTCCCCTGGGACGGCGGCCCTGCGGAGGACCTGCTCACCGGACAGCAGTTCGCTCCAGCGGAAACCACGCTGGAGCTGTCTCTCCCCTCCCTCACCGGTTTTCTGCTGGCGGAGACGCCCGGCTAAGAAGCCCTATTCACAGGCGTTGAACGCCGTCTGGACGGGTCCTTTTGCGCCCGTCCAGTATTCCCCCTTCTTTGAATACAGCTTCTAAAAATATGGCTTTTCCCCATTCGGCGGCTTCGAGACTCCGGTCCCGGGGCCGCCGAAAATTGTTTCACGTGAAACATTCTTTCTGCCGCCGTAAATTTATATCACATTTTACACATTTAACCTTGCAAGGGATGTTCTCCCCTGATATAATGTTCTCTATATGAGACCCCGCCCATGTCAGTTCGCGGCGGGCACAAACAGGCGCACCGCGCCTGAGTTTGGAAAGTAGGTGCCTCCGTGGCAAAGATTATCGCCATTGTCAACCAAAAGGGCGGAGTCGGCAAGACCACCACCTGTGTCAACCTCTCCGCCGCCCTCACCGAAAACGGAAAAAGGGTATTGCTCTGCGACTTTGATCCCCAGGCCAATTCCACGTCCGGCATGGGAGTGGACAAGACTGTCTCCAAGGGAATCTACGATGTGCTGATCGGTGAGATCCCCGCCGCCTCCGCTCTGGTACATACCAAATACGGCGATGTGCTTCCCTCCAACAAGGCTCTGGCCGGAGCAGGCATCGAGCTGATCGGTATGGAGCGTCGGGAATTTCTCTTGAAAGAGGCCCTGGGCCAGGTCAGCGATAACTACGACTATGTGTTTATCGACTGCCCCCCCTCTTTGGAGCTGCTGACTCTCAACGCCCTCTGCGCCGCCGACGCCATTCTGGTGCCGGTACAGGGGGAGTATTTCGCCCTGGAGGGCCTCAGCGACCTGATGAACACCGTGCGCATTGTCCGCCGCTCCCTGAATCCCCAGCTGGAGATGGAGGGCGTGCTGCTGACCATGTTCGACGGGCGGACCAATCTCTCCCTTCAGGTGGCGGAGGAGGTTAAGCACTACTTCCCCGGCAAGGTGTACGCCACCGTCATTCCCCGAAATGTCCGCCTCTCCGAGGCCCCCAGCCACGGAAAGCCCATCAGCGCCTACGACCGCACCTCCCGGGGCGCGGAATCATATGCAGCGCTGGCGGCGGAGTTCTTGAAAAAGCAGGGCGCTTAACGCCCTTTTGAAAGGAGCACTACATGGCATCCAAAAAGCCCACCGGCCTTGGCCGGGGCCTCGGCGCCCTGTTGGGCGACGACGTATTAAAAACAGAATCCTCCGGCAGTCTGTCCCTGCCCATCTCCCAGGTGGAGACCTGTTCCTCCCAGCCCCGGAAGCTCTTTGACGATGCGGCGCTGGCGGAGCTGGCGGACTCCATTCGGGAGCACGGCATCATTCAGCCCCTGACCGTGCGGAAGCTCTCCTCCGGCTATTACCAGATCATTGCCGGGGAGCGGCGCTGGCGGGCCGCCCGGCTGGCGGGACTGACTGAGGTCCCTGCCATTGTCATTGAGGCCGATGACCGCAAGGCCGCGGAGCTGGCCATGATTGAGAACCTCCAGCGGGAGGATCTGAACCCCATGGAGGAGGCCGCCGGTTTTCAGTCTCTTATGGAAAACTACCACATGACCCAGGAGGAGGCGGCACAGCGGGTGGGAAAATCCCGCAGCGCCGTGGCCAACGCGCTGCGGCTGCTGGGCCTGACGCCCACTGTCCGGGAGATGGTGGAGCAGGGAAAGCTCTCCGCTGGCCACGCCCGGGCGCTGCTGCCCCTCTCCCCTGCCGTGCAGGAGAGTACAGCCGCCATGGTGGTCCTCCAGGAGCTGTCCGTCCGGGAGACGGAGCGGCTGGCCAAAAAGATGGGAAAGCAGCCGCCCATTGAATCAGACCCGGCAGGGGACAAAAAGCCCTCCCTCGACGTAGACTATACCGCCGAGGCGCAAAAGGATCTCTCCTCCCGGCTGGGCCGCGGCGTGAAGATCGTCACCGGCCGGAAGAAGGGCCGTATTGAACTGGAGTATTACGGTGTGGACGACCTCAACGACCTGCTGGACGCCCTGGCCCTGATCCAAGTGAAGCGGAAGGGAGCGGAGGCATGAAGCTGGAACGGCGAAACGGCACCGGAGAGCCCGCCTCCCCCGCTCCGGAGGAGACGCCCTCCTCCGGTTCCGGCGAAAAAAAGCCGGTTATCGTCTATATTTTCGTCCTCTTCACTGTGGCCCTTCTGCTGATGATCTGGTCCCTCTTCTCCCACCAGCGGAGCAATACCGAGGCCATCGGACGGCTCCAGGGCTCCGTCTCCGCCATGCAGGAGGTGCAGGAGCTCCAAGAGCGGGTTATCACACTCCAGGAGGCGCTGGACGACGCCCAGGCGGAGGCCGATTTGCAGACCCGGCGGGCAACCGAGACCCAGGAGTTATACGACCGCCTCCTTCGCCAGACCGACGCGCTGTATTACCTGTACGCCTTGCAGCAGCAGTATCTGCTCCGGGACTTCGAGGGCTGCCGGGAGACCATCCGGACCATGGAGGACGGCGATATGGTAAAGCTCCTCCCAGACGGCGGCGGCGCTGTGGACGTCACCAGCCCCGCACTCCGGTATCGGGAGCTGAAAGAGGCCGTAGAGGCTCTGGAGGGCTGAACCGATGCAAAAAGACGGGATGCGGCACGGTGAAACGACTGGCATTGCCCTCCCGGAAACCCTGCGGCCCCCTGCTGGAGGAAACATAATTTACTCTCATTGTTTCACGTGAAACATTCACAAGATACTGATTGAAATTTGAGGTGAACCAACCATGTTGGACATGAAATTCATCCGGGAGAACCCGGAGATCGTTAAGGAAAACATTAAAAAGAAATTCCAGGACCAGAAACTCCCCCTTGTGGACGAGGCCATTGACCTGGACACCAGGCGGCGGGCCGCCATCGCCGAAGCCGACCAGCTGCGCTCTGCCCGGAACACCCTCTCCAAACAGGTGGGAATGCTGATGGGCCAGGCCAAAAAGGACCCCTCCAAGCTGGAAGAGGCGGAAAAGGTCAAGGCACAGGTCAAGGCCGGCGCCGAGCGCCTTGCGGAGCTGGAGCAGCAGGAGACGGAGCTGGAGGCGGAGCTGCACAAGCGGATGCTCCTGATTCCCCAGATCATCGACCCGTCTGTTCCCATCGGCAGGGACGACAGCGAAAACGTGGAGGTGGAGCGCTTCGGTGAGGCCAAAACGCCGGACTTCCCCATTCCCTACCACACGGAGATCATGGAGTCCTTCGACGGCATCGACCTGGACGCCGCGGGGCGGGTCTCCGGCAACGGGTTTTACTACCTCTTGGGAGACATTGCCCGCCTCCACGAGGCGGTGCTGGCCTACGGCCGGGACTTCATGATCGGCAAGGGCTTCACCTACTGCATCCCCCCCTTTATGATCCACGGCAACGTGGTGGAGGGCGTCATGAGCCAGACGGACATGGACGGCATGATGTATAAGATTGAGGGCGAGGACCTGTATCTCATCGGCACCAGCGAGCACTCCATGATCGGCCGGTTTATTGACCAGATCGTACCCAATGAGAAACTGCCTCAGACACTCACCTCCTACTCCCCCTGCTTCCGTAAGGAAAAGGGCGCCCACGGCATCGAGGAGCGGGGCGTGTACCGCATTCACCAGTTTGAAAAGCAAGAGATGATTGTGGTCTGCAAGCCCGGGGAGAGCCGGGACTGGTATGAGAAGCTGTGGCGGTACTCCGTGGAGCTGTTCCGGTCCCTGGACATCCCCGTGCGGCAGCTGGAGTGCTGCTCCGGCGACCTGGCGGATTTGAAAGTGAAGTCCTGCGACATTGAGGCCTGGAGCCCCCGGCAGCAGAAGTATTTCGAGGTCTGCTCCTGCTCCAACCTGGGCGACGCCCAGGCCCGCCGGCTCCGCATCCGCTACAAGGACGAGAGCGGCAAAACCCAGCTGTGCCACACCCTGAACAACACCTGCGTGGCCCCGCCCCGGATGCTCATCGCCTTCCTGGAGAACAATCTCCAGGCAGACGGCACCGTATTGATTCCGGAGGTCCTGCGGCCCTATATGGGCGGCAAAGAGAAGCTGACACCCAAAGCCTAAGAATCAAAAGTTTCGCTCAAGCCTTTTCAAGGGCTTGCGGGGGTACAGGGGGCGGCGGCCCCCTGGGGATGCATCAAATCACAGTAGACACAAGAGACTGAACAAGAGGTGAAACTCAATAGCACAAACTCCTTCCCCACCCCGTGACGCCGCAGGAGACTTTCTCAGGGCGCTGGCAATCACCGGCGTAATCCTGATTCACGTCTCTACCGGCGGATTCAGCCGCCCCCCAGGCTCCTTTGACTGGCTTTCCGCCCTGTTCTGGGCATCCGTCAGCCGCGCCAGCGTGCCCATCTTCCTGATGCTCACCGGGGCGCTGATGCTGGACCCCCGCCGGGAACTCACCATCCGGCAGCTGTGGCTCCGAAAGATCCCCCGGCTGCTGGCGGCGCTGCTGGCCTGGGCCCTGATCTACCGGCTGTGGCGGATGGCATTTTACGGCGGCGGGCTCACCGTCCCAGGAACGGCGGACGCCGTCAAACAGGTCCTGGCGTTCCACCACCAAAATCACCTGTATTATCTGCACATCGCCCTGCTGGTCTACGCCCTGCTTCCCATGACCCGGGTCATCACCGCCCACGCGGACCGGCATACGCTGGAGTACCTGGTGATTCTGTGGGCCGTTCTGGGCATTCTCTATCCCACGTTCAAGGGATGCTGGCCCCTGACCCTGCTTCGAGGTATTCCCACCCAATACGGGCTGAACCTGGCCTACACCAGCGTGGGCTACGGGCTGTTGGGCTGGTATCTGCGAAAGTACGCCGCCTCCCCCAGGCCCTGGGCCCTGACCGCCGCCGCAGGATTTCTAATTATCTACGGCGGAACTGCCGTCCTCTCTCTGGGAGAGGGCGGACTGAACGAGACGCTGCTGGAAGGGACCAGTCCCGGCACGGCACTGCTGGCCGCCGGAATCTGCGGCTGGGCCTTCTCCGCACTGAAAGAGCGGCAGCCGCCGCCATCGCTCCACACCCTGTCCCGGGCCTCCTTCTGCGTGTATCTGGTCCACCTGCTCCCCTACTGGGAGCTGGGACGGCTGGGGCTCAGTGCCGTCACCGGACCCTGTCTCCTCTTCATCCCTCTGACCGCCGCCGCTGTGCTGGCCTGTTCCCTGGCAGTGTGGGCGGTTCTCATCCATATTCCCATTGTGGGAAAATGGCTCGTTTAATTCCGATTTGTATATTTTCTTATTCTTTATACAAATAGAAATCATTTTCAGCTCCCTTCCAACCAATACTGTTCCTCCCCCGCCCCTGGCAGAACGACTGCGCCAAGAGGCAAATCCAAGAAAAGGCGGTGCCATATGAGCATTTTTTCATCTCTTTTCTCCAGAGAAACTGAGGACGACTACGAGCTGGAGGCCGGCCAGAGCACGGACGGAAAAACCGGCCAGTCCAACAGCGCCACCACAGGAGAGCTGTGCGAGGGAATGCGCATTGATGTGACAACCCCGGACGGAACGCCGCTGCTGGCGGGAAAGATCACAGCCCTCACCTCCACCACACTGACGCTGGAGCGTCTGCCCGGCGGGCTGGCATTCAAGATCTGCAGCCTGGAGGCCGCCGTATGCGCCAGCGGGTATGACAAGAAAATGATACCCATCAGCCTGCGGGCCACGGTTCAGGAGTCCACCCGAACTCTTCTCAAACTGAAAAATGTGCAGGTGGAAACCCACGCAGAAAACCGGGAGGCCTTCCGCCTGCCCCTCAGCGTCCCCGTGTCGCTGTACCGCTGGGACGACGAGCACTACAAGACGCCGGAGGAGTGCATCCTGGTGGACATCAGCACCGGCGGCGCCTGCGTGCAGTCGGAGTATATCCACTCTGAGGACGAGGTGCTGCGCATCCGCCTGAAGCTGGACGACTACACGCCCCTGAACTTCGTGGGCCAGATCGTGCGGTGCATTGAGCACGAGCCGGGACAGTTCCGGTACGGCTTCCTCTTCGCCCAGCTGACGGAGGAGGAAATCACCTCCCTGAACAAAATTCTCTTCACGATGCAGACCGGCGTCAAGCGCACCCATATGCGCACGGAGATCGGCCACTGGTGACCGGGCGGTCTTTTCATCCGCTTTGTATATTCCAAGGCATTCTATACCGAAAGGAATCACTTTTATGGCCTCTGAGAAGAAAAGCACCTTTCTCACGGAGTTCAAGACCTTCATCGCCCGGGGAAATGTGATGGACATGGCTGTGGGCGTCATCATCGGCGGCGCCTTCTCCAACATTACCAACTCCCTGATCAACGACATCGTCATGCCCGTCCTGGGCATCTTCACCAGCAGCGTCTCCTTCGCGGAGCTGTCGCTGAATATCGGCAGCGCCGCCATTGCCTACGGCAACTTCATTCAGGCTGTGCTGAACTTCCTTATCATGGCCTTTGTGGTGTTCTGCCTGGTACGGACCATCAACCGCTTCCACCAGAAAAAGGAGGAGGCCGCTCCCCCCGCTCCGCCGGAGCCCTCCGGTGAGGAGAGGCTGCTGGCGGAGATCCGGGATCTCCTGAAGGAGCGGAGATGATCGCGCCGCTGCTGAATGAGGGCCTGCCGGCCCTGGGCCTGGAGCCCGCGGCAGAGGCAGTGGCACGGCTGGATCATTACGCCCGGCTGCTGCTGGAGAAAAACCAGGTGATGAACCTCACCGCCATCACAGAGCCGGACCAGGTGGCCAGACTCCACATGCTGGACTGCGCCGCCCTGGTGAACCTCTGCCAGCTGGAGGGAAAACAGCTGCTGGACGTGGGCACCGGGGCAGGCTTCCCCGGTATGGTGCTGAAGATCCTGATTCCCTCCCTGGAGGTCACGCTGCTGGACAGCCTGAATAAACGTCTGGACTGGCTGACGGAGACCTGCGAGATCCTGGGGCTCACCGGGATTCGCACAGTCCACGCCCGGGCGGAGGAGAAGAGCCATGACCCGGCCTTTCGGGAGCAGTTCGACGCCGTCGCCTCCCGGGCCGTGGCCGGGCTGCGGACACTGAGCGAGCTGTGCCTGCCCTATGTGAAACCGGGAGGGCATTTCCTGGCCATGAAATCCGTGGAGTCCGGCCAGGAGCTCTCCGCCGCCGAAAGCGCCCTGCAACTCCTGGGCGGCGCCGTGGAGACGGTCAGAGATTACGAAATCCCCGGTACGGACATCCGCCACCGGGTCATCATCATAAAAAAAATTGGGGAAACACCGAAAAAATATCCCAGAGGATTTGCAAAAATTAAGAAAAATCCGTTATAATGTTTATGTACCCCCGCGGTACATTGAGAAATCATCAGAGAAAGGGGGCCCGCTATGAACGGCCAATGTATTGCCGCCGTCTCCGGAAAGGGCGGCACCGGCAAAACCTCCCTGGTCTCCAGCGTGGGAGCGGCGCTGGCCCTGGCAGGCCGGCGGGTGCTGTGCCTGGACTGCGACGTGGGCCTGCGAAACCTGGATCTGGCTCTGGGCCTCGCAGACAAGGCGTTGATGGATTTCTCCGACGTGGCTCTGCGGCGGTGCTCCCTGGAGAGCGCCGTGGTGGAGCACCCCAAGCTGCCGGGTCTCTTTCTGCTGACAGCCCCCGTCCGCACCAGCCAGCCGCCGGTAACAGAACAGCAGATGCAGACGCTCCTGACAGAGATCCGGACCGTCTACGATTACTGCCTGTTGGACGCCCCGGCCGGTCTGGGCGCCGGCTTTCAGCTGGCGGTCTGCGGAGCCGACCGCTGCATTGTGGTCACCACGGCCGAGGCCACCGCCCTGCGGGACGCCCAGCACACGGTGATGGAGCTCCACCGCTTCCCCGCCGGAAGCCTGCATCTGGTGGTAAACCGGGTGCGAAAGAAAATGCTCCGCCAGCTCCACGCCACCATTGACGACGCCATCGACCGGGCGGGGCTGCCCCTCCTGGGCATAGTCCCGGAGGACGACACCCTCCCCCTGCTTTTGAACCAGGGCCTGCCCCTGCTGCCCTCCGGCGGACAGGGCGCGTCCGCCGCATACCGAAATATCGCAAAACGCATCCAGGGGGAAAAAGTCCCCCTGGCGCGAATCAGATAAATGAAAGGAGCCAGACAGATGAACATTGCGCTGATGTCCCACGACAACAAGAAAGAGCTGATGGTCCAATTCTGCACAGCCTATGCCGGAATTCTGTCCCGTCACCACATCTATGCCACTAATACCACCGGCCACATGGTAGCCGATGCCACCGGCCTGGATGTCCACTGCTTTTTGACCTATGCCCACGGCGGCGCACAGCAGATCGGCGCCCGCATCGCCTACAACGAGTTTGACCTGGTGCTGTTTTTCAACGACCCCAGCAACGAGAGCATGGCCGGAGACATCTCCTACATCTCCCGCCTGTGCGACCAGAACAACATCCCCTTCGCCAGCAACATCGCCACGGCGGAAATGCTGGTGCTGGGCCTTGCACGGGGCGATTTGGACTGGCGGTATATTGTCAACCCCTCCACCCGGCCTATCGCTTGACATTTTGGGAAAAAGCGGATACAATCAACACGTTCACCGCGAAGACGCCGCAGCAGTAGCCCGGCAGCCGATCCCCAGAGAGGGGCGCAGCGCTGAAAGCGCCCCGTTCGGCCCGGAGGAAGGACAGCGGCGGAGCGGGGGCGGAAACGCCCACGGCTCCCTCCCCGTACCAGGAGGCCAAAGGAGACCAAGGGACTTATTTGATAAATGCCAAAGCGTCCTCTCGGGCCATCTTGTCACTTATCAAATAAATCCCAGGTCTTGAATTTGGGTGGCACCACGAAGCGTAAAAGCGCTCTCGTCCCAAAACATGTTTTGGGACGAGAGCGCCTTTTTGCGGCTGTCTCCCATACAGCGAAGGAACAACCCAACCTCAACAAAAGAAGGAGCAGTATTATGGCAAAACAGACCCCCCGTACCCTCTCCGGCTTTATGGAGCTCCTCCCCGGGCCCCAGCAGCAGCTGGAGCGCATCATGGAGATCCTCCGCCGCACCTATTCCCTCTATGGCTTTACCCCGCTGGACACCCCTGTCATCGAGTCCAGCGAGGTGCTGCTGGCCAAGGGGGGCGGCGAGACGGAAAAGCAGATCTACCGCTTCCAGAAGGGGGACGCAGACCTCTCCCTCCGCTTTGACCTGACGGTTCCCCTGGCAAAATACGTGGCCCTGCACTATAACGACCTGACCTTCCCCTTCCGCCGCTACCAGATCGGCAAGGTCTACCGGGGCGAGCGGGCCCAGCGGGGCCGGTTCCGGGAGTTCTACCAGGCGGACATCGACATCATCGGCGACGGCAGGCTCTCCATCCTCAACGAGGCGGAGATCCCCGCCATCATCTACAAGACCTTCTCCGCCCTGGGACTGAAACGGTTCCAGATCCGGGTGAACAACCGGAAGATATTAAACGGCTTTTACGCAATGCTTGGCCTGGCGGAGCGCTCCGGCGACATCATGCGGACCGTGGACAAGCTGGACAAGATCGGCCCTGAGAAGGTGAAGGCCATTTTGATGGAGGACCAGGGCCTCAGCGAGGCGGAGGCCGGGGAGGTTTTATCCTTCATCGCCATCACCGGCGGAAACGGGGCCGTCCTCTCCGCCCTGGAGGCCTACCGGGGCCGGAACGGGACCTTTGACCAAGGCCTGGAGGAGCTGAACACCGTAGTGCGGTATCTGGGGGACTTTGGCGTGCCGGCGGAGAATTTTGCCGTGGACCTGACCATTGCCCGGGGACTGGACTACTACACCGGCACTGTGTACGAGACCACCCTGCTGGACCACCCGGAGATCGGCTCCGTGTGCTCCGGCGGCCGGTACGACAACCTGGCAGAATACTACACCGACCGCCAGCTGCCCGGTGCGGGAATCTCCATCGGCCTGACCCGGCTGTTCTACGTGCTGGGGGAGCAGGGGATGCTGAACCCGGAGCTGAACACCGCCCCGGCGGACGTGCTGGTCCTGCCTATGACGGAGGATCTGTCCGGGGCCATTGCCCTGGCGACCCAGCTGCGGGAGAATGGAATTCGGACACAGCTCCACTGTGAGGAGAAGAAGTTCAAGCAGAAGATCGCCTACGCGGACAAGCTGGGGATCCCCTATGTCATCTTCCTGGGAGAGGATGAGATCAACGCAGGGGTTGTGGCCTGCAAGGATATGGCCACCGGGGAGCAGACCAAGCTGGAGGCGGCCGCCACGATTTACCGCATCAAGGCGGGGTTGGATGCCCGCGGCGGCGGGGCGGTGATTCTTGGATAAGGCTTATCTCGCCCTGACGGGCGGGGGAGATTCAGCCATGATGATGGCTGGTGCATTTGCACCCCCCATTTTCTCTTTTTCTCAGCGGAGAAAAAGAGAAAACCCTCCAGATGGCCCTCTCGCCGCTTCGCGGCTCACCTTGGCGGGGCGTGCACGGTCCACCGCGCAGCCCTTGGCGGCTTTGCCGCTTAGAGATGCGGCGTCCCCTTTGCGGGGAAAAGAGAAAAAGACGCTGGGGCCGAATTTGACCGCAGGGGTCAAATTCGCCCAAGGTACGGGGGTTGGTCTGAACCAGTGCCCATAGGACCCTGGCAGTCTTCTGCCGGCTGCGTCTGACCCCGTTCCGCGATGGGGCGCTCCGCCGCAGTTGTGAGTGCCTCCGAGGTTGTTTTGCATCTTTGACGCAAGGCCCCCAGCTCCTCTTCCCGCGCTTCGCGCATAGCGGGGCTCTTTTGCGGAGAGAAATGCGTCTACCGGTTGTCAGCGGTAGATTTCCTTTGCCAGTAAAAAGGCTTGGCGGGCCAGGGCCATTCTGCCTGTGGCATCAAGTGCAGTCTGCTTGTCCTCATAATCCTGAAACAGTTTTCTCTGCTCATGGGAAAAGGTTTTATCCAGCGTTTCCATTGCCTCCATTACCTGATCTGATTGAACGAAATATTTCCATCCAAGATATTCCCTGTCATGTTCTTCTAAAGACTCCAGCAAAATTTTAATATATCCTTCCATAACCCTCTCCTAAAGAACATTAATAAGCACGTTTGAGCATATTATAACATGCTCATTTGTGCTTGTCAATAGAAAGAGTTTTATGTTATTATGAAATTTCATGAATATCTTTTTACCTTGCGGGAAAAAAACGGCTTAACGCAGGAAGCAGCGGCGGCTGGCGCAGGGCTTAGTCTGCGGGCCTATCAAAACTACGAGCGCGGCCTGCGGGAGCCCAAGATGTCAACACTAATCGCGCTGGCGGATTTCTATGGCATCACCATAGACGATTTAGTCTGTCACAGCCAACCCGGCAAATAAATCGATAAACGGACTATCTTCCCTGCACGGAATCATCTATGCGCGAAGCGCGGGAAGAGAAGGAAGTCCTTGCGTCTACCCATCAAGTTTGCTGCGCGCCCTTCAATCAGAGGGAACAACTCCCGCAACCACCAAAAGCGTCTTTTTCTCTTTTGGACCGTGCACGGCCCGTTTTCTCTTTTTCTGCGCTCAGAAAAAGAGAAAATGGGGGGTGCATTCCCAGCACGGGCAAAGCCCGTGCGCCGTCCCCGCCCGCGGCGGGAATCCCCCGTCCCCGCCCGCAGGCGGCCCCCCTCCGCGCCAAGAGAAAACGCTTTGTATAAATTATAATTTACATTACAGAAAGGAATCATATCATGATGCAAAACCGTACCCACACCTGCGGCGAGCTCCGCCTGGAAGACGCCGGAAAACAGGTCAAAATCTCCGGCTGGATGGAAAACATCCGCGCTGTCAGCGCAAATCTTGCTTTTATTGTCGTCCGTGATTTCTACGGCACCACCCAGGTGGTGGCCGAAACCGAGAACATGGTGGACACCTTCAAGGCCATCAACAAGGAATCCACCATCTCCGTGGAGGGCATCGTCCGGGAGCGGGACAGCAAAAACCCCAAGCTCCCCACCGGCGAGATCGAGGTGGTCCCCGCCAAGGTGGAGGTCCTGGGCCGCTGCCGGCACAATGAGCTGCCCTTCCAAGTGAACCGCAGCCGGGAGGCCGACGAAAACGCCCGCCTGAAATACCGGTATCTGGACCTGCGGAACCCGGCGGTGAAAGACAACATCGTCCTGCGGTGCAATGTGGTCGCCGCCCTGCGGAAGGGCATGATGGAACACGGCTTTCTGGAGATCACCACGCCCATTTTGACCGCCTCCTCTCCCGAGGGCGCACGGGACTACCTGGTCCCCGCCCGGAACCACCCTGGAAAGTTCTACGCCCTGCCCCAGGCCCCCCAGCAATTCAAGCAGCTGCTGATGACCTCCGGTTTTGACCGCTATTTCCAGATCGCCCCCTGCTTCCGGGACGAGGACGCCCGGGCGGACCGCTCCCCCGGCGAGTTCTACCAGCTGGACATGGAGATGGCCTTCGCCTCCCAGGAGGACGTGTTCGCCGTCATTGAGGACGTGCTGCCCCCGATCTTCGCCAAGTACGGCAAGTACAACCGGGCCAGCTCCGCTCCCTTCCTGCGCATCCCCTTTGCCGAGGCCATGGAGAAGTACGGCACCGATAAGCCGGATCTGCGGATTGACCTCACCGTGCAGGATGTGACCGGGCTGCTGGGCGGCTGCGGCTTCGGCCCCTTTGAGGGGAGCGCGGTCAAGGCCGTGGTGGTCAGCGGGTTCCACGAGACGAGGAAGTTTATCGATAAGACCCTGGCGGACGTGGAATCCGTCTCCGGCGGCAAGCCCTACTGGTTCCGCCTGGACGAAAACGGAGAGATCGTGGGCGGCATCGCCAAGTTTGTCCAGCCCATCAAGGACAGCGTGGTCTCCGCCCTAGGGCTCCAGCCCAACACTTTGGTGGCCCTGTCCGCCGGAGAGCAGGCCCGGAAGACCGCCGGCGTGCTGGTGAAGACCCTGGGCGCCGCCGTGCCCGGGCACATGGATAAAGAGCAGTACACCTTCTGCTGGATTGTGGATTTCCCCATGTACGAGATTGGGGAGGAGTCCGGGGAGCTGGAGTTCTGCCACAACCCCTTCTCCATGCCCTCCGGCGGTTTGGAGGCGCTGCTGAGAGCCGAGCGGGGAGAAATCGATCCCCTGACCATCACCGCCGACCAGTACGACCTGGTGTGCAACGGCGTGGAGCTCTCCTCCGGCGCGGTGCGGAACCACGACCCGGAGATTATGGTAAAGGCCTTCTGGATGGTGGGTCTGGGCGAGGAGGACGTAAAGTCCAAGTTCCCCGCCATGTACAACGCCTTCACCTACGGCGCGCCGCCCCACGCGGGCATCGCCCCGGGCGTGGACCGCATGGTGATGCTGCTGGCGGGAGAGGACTCCATCCGTGAGATCATCCCCTTCCCCATGAACAAGAACGCCCAGGATATCATGATGGACGCCCCCGGCGAGGTCACCCAGAAGCAGCTGGACGAGCTTCACATCGCCCTGGTGAAGCCGGAGGAATGACACGCGAGACCTGGGCCCACCACGCCATGGCGGCGGCGGGCGGCTTCTTCGGCGTCTATGCCCTGCTGACCCGGGGCGGGACCTTCGGCTCCTCCGAGACCTCCAACCTCATCTACCTGGTAGTGTCCGGTCTGGACGGGACCTGGGGTCCCGCCCTGATCCGGCTGGGGGGCACGGCGTGCTACATCGCAGGAATTGTGTTTGCCGTACTGCTGCGGCGGTATGGGCGGCGGCCCCAGGCGCAGATTTTGTCCATCTCCGTGGACTTTGCCGCCTGCCTTCTGCTGGCGTGGATTCCGGCGGAGACAGACCCCATTCTGGCCCTCTACCCCATGTTCTTCGCCACGGCGGTGCAGTGGGTATCCTTCTCCCAGGCCGCCGGGTACAACTGCGCCACCATCTTCTCCACCAACAACCTCCGGCAGTTCACAGAGGGGGTGACGGAGTTCCTCTGCACCCGGGAAGCGGAGCAGCTGCGGAAGCTGAAATTTTACGGCGGGACGCTGGCCTGCTTCCACCTGGGGGTGGCCTGGGGGTGGTGGTGCACCGGACAGTGGGGAATTGCTGGGATCTACGGGTGTCTGCCTCTGCTGGCGGCCGCGCTGCCGGCGGTGGTGGTCAGGGAGAGTGCCAAAGCCTAGGCCTTTTCCAGACCGTCCCCCATATCCTGCCGGACGCTCTTCGGACGGGAGTGTCCTCTCCGCAGATTTTATGCGGGAGCCAAGCCGTCCGGTGGAAACCTGGCCTTTTCGGGAAAACGGACGGGGACAGAATCCAGCCCCTACAAAGCTGCGGCCAAAAAACCAAAACCGCAGATGATAAAATGCGCGGCTGGGCACCTCATTTTCGGATGTGGGCCCTTGACATCTCTTTCCAAACGTGATACAGTGACAAAACAGCAAAGGCTGTGAACGGGAGGAGTACCCCCGTTTCCCCGGCCAAGAGAGAGGGCGGTTCGGTGCGAGCCCTCCCGGGGGACGGATGGGAAGGCGCCCGGGAGCCGCGGGGCGGAAATGCTTCGCCGTTACCCCGACGTTACCGGGCAGAGTGTCCCCTCCCCGGGGGAAATTCAGGTGGAACCACGGACGCAAGTTCGCCCTGAGCCGGACGGCTCAGGGCGTTTTTATCTGTGAGGAGGAGACTTGATTTGACGGAGCAGCACAGAGAACTGGCCATTGAGACGGTGAAGAACATTCTCCATGTCCTCCACGAGAAGCGCTATGAGGATCTGCCCTCCTGTGTGGACATAATGGAGTGGAACGACACGGAGGAAATTCGGGAATGTATCCAGGGCACCCTGGAGATGAATAATTTTGACGCCTTTGACGAGTACGGCGTGCCCTGCAGTTTTCAGCCCCAATATGAGTATCACCACGAGGTGCAGCTCTACGAGTACAGCAATGGAAGCGGCTTTGCCGCGGACTATGAGCTGACCTCCGGAGGGGAGCTGACTTACCTCTGCCTGCAGCTGAAATTTCTCTGCCGGGACGGCGGGCTGAAACGCATTTTCCACACCATTGACCCTCAGTAATCAAATATTTTTATATAAGGAGAAATCACAATGGACAACAAGCAGAAAACCATGGAAAAAGTGGTGGCCCTGTGCAAAAACCGGGGCTTCGTCTTCCCCGGCAGCGAGATCTACGGCGGTCTTGCCAACAGCTGGGACTACGGCCCCCTTGGCGTGGAGATGAAGAACAACGTCAAGCGGGCCTGGTGGAAAAAATTCGTCCAGGAGAACCCCTACAACGTCGGCCTCGACGCCGCCATCCTCATGAATCCCCAGGTCTGGGTGGCCTCCGGCCACGTCTCCACCTTCAACGATCCCCTCATCGACTGCAAGGCCTGCAAAATGCGCCACCGGGCCGACAAGCTGGTGGAGGGCTTCGTCCAGGAAAACGGCCTGGACGTGAACGTGGAGGCCATGAGCCAGGAGGATTTGGTGGCCTTCATCCGGGAAAAGGAAGTCCCCTGCCCCGGCTGCGGCAAGCACGACTTCACCGACATCCGCCGCTTTAACCTCATGTTCAAAACCCACCAAGGCGTCACCGAGGATTCCGCCAACGAGGTCTACCTCCGGCCCGAGACCGCCCAGGGCATCTTTGTCAACTTCCCCGCCATCCAGCGGACCACCAGAAGAAAGCTCCCCTTCGGCGTGTGCCAGGTGGGCAAGAGCTTCCGCAACGAGATTACCCCGGGCAACTTCATCTTCCGCATCCGGGAGTTTGAGCAGATGGAGCTGGAGTTCTTCTGCAAGCCCGACACGGACCTGGAGTGGTTCCAGTACTGGCGGACCTACT
>NZ_CAJULS010000003.1 GCF_910587525.1 uncultured Oscillibacter sp.
CTGGTCTGAACCGGTGCCCATGAATCTTGCCAGTCTTCTGCCGGGTGCGCCTGACGGCGTACCTTGCGGGGCGCTCTCCCGCATCTGTCAATGCTTCCGAAGTTGTTTTGGTGCTTGGACGCATGGGCTTCCTTCTCTTCCCGCGCTTCGCGCATGGCTGGAACCGCCTGGGATGGTTTGTACTTCTACCGGGTGTCAGCGGTAGATTTCTTTCGCAAGCAAAAAGGCCCGGCGGGCCAGGGCCATTCTGCCTGTGTTGTCAAGTGTGCTCTGCTTGTCCTCATAATCCCGAAACAGCTCTCTTTGTTCACGGGAAAATGTTTTTTCCAGAGTTTCCATTGCCTCCATCGCACGCTCTGATTGAACAAAATACTCCCACCCAAGATATTCCCGGTCACGCTCTTCCAAGGTCTCCAACAGAACATTGATATAGTCTTTCATAATTTCCCTCCAGCATTTGACAAACACTATCGTGTCCTTTATGCTTTATTATAACAGACACTATCGTGTCTGTCAACGGGAAAAGAGGGTCCTATGACACTTTCCGAACATCTTTTACAACTCAGGAAATCAAAAGGCCTTCGTCAGACAGAGCTGGCATCCAAAGTCGGCATTGGCTGGCGGGCCTATCAGACATATGAGCGCGGCGAACGTGAACCCGGTCTGTCCGCACTGATCGCTCTGGCGGATTTCTATGATTTAAGTCTGGATGAGCTGGTCTGCCGGAAGCGGTAGACGAACTACTATCAGCCCGTGCCCGGCCAGGCGCGAAGCGCGGGAAGAGAAGCAAGTCCTTGCGTCCAAGCATCAAACCTGCTGAGCGCCCTTCAATTGAAGCGAAATGCTTCCGCGAGTGCCAAAAGCGTCTTTTTCTCTTTTGGACCGTGCACGGCCCGTTTTCTCTTTTTCTGCGCTCAGAAAAAGAGAAAATGGGGGGTGCATTCCGTGCCGCAAAGCGGCACAATCCCCCGTCCCCGCCCCGTGGGCGGAACCCCCCCGTCCCGCCCCCGTGGGGCAGCATCCCCCGCCTACTGGGCAGTAACCTACAGAAAGAAGGCGCCAAGCATGGCAGAACTAACCCCCATGATGAAACAGTATCTGGAGATCAAGAAAGATAACCCGGATTCCATCCTGTTCTTCCGCCTGGGCGACTTCTACGAGATGTTCGACGACGACGCCCGCCTGGCGTCCAGGGAACTGGACTTAACCCTCACCTCCCGGGACCATGGCAAGCACGCCAAGCCTCCGGAGGAGCAGGTCCCCATGTGCGGCGTGCCCTACCACGCCAGCGAGGCTTACATCGCCCGGCTTATCGCCAAAGGCTACAAGGTGGCCATCTGCGAGCAGATGGAGGACCCCGCCGCAGCCAAGGGGCTGGTAAAGCGGGATATTATCCGGGTGGTCACCCCCGGCACCGTCACCAACGCCGCATGCCTGGATGACAAGGCCAGCAACTTCATCTGCGGCATCTTCATGGATTCCCGCTCCGCCGGGGCCGCCTTCTGCGACATCACCACCGGCAAGGCCCACCTGACCAGTTTTACCGGCAGAGACCGGGCGGAGCATGTGGTCAACGAGCTGGGCCGCTTTTCCCCGGCGGAGGCCATCCTGAACGACGGCGCCTTCTCCGAAACCGCTTTGACGGGGGTCTTGAAGGAGAAATTTCACTGCCGGGTGGAGAACGGCGGCCAGCGCCGCTTCCTCCTCAACGAGGCGGAGCGGAGCATCCGGAAGCAGTTTGGAGACGAGGCCCTCTCCCGCCTGCCCGCCGCCGTTCCGGCGGCCGCCATGGCCCTGGGGGGGCTGCTGAGCTACCTTTACGAGACCCAGAAGACGGATCTCTCCCACATCAACGACCTGGACTACTATGAGCAGGGCCGGTTTATGGAGCTGGACCTGTCCGCCCGGCGGAACCTGGAGCTGACGGAGACCCTGCGGAACAAGGAAAAGAAGGGGAGCCTCCTCTGGGTGCTGGACAAGACGAAGACGCCCATGGGCGGGCGGTGCCTGCGGAGCTGGCTGGAGCGGCCGCTGCTGTCCGCCGCCGCCATCCACCGGCGGAACTCCGCCGTGGCGGCGCTGGTGGACGGCACCATTGCCCGGGAGGAGCTTACCACCGCCATGGCGGGCCTGGGGGACATGGAGCGGCTGATCGGACGCATTGTCTACGGCACTGCCGGGGGACGGGACCTCAGCTCTCTCCGCGCCGCCATCGAAAAGCTCCCGGAGATCCGCGGCCAGCTGTCCGCCCTGCCAGACCGCCGCCTGGCGGAGCTGACAGAGGAGATGGACACCCTGGAGGACGTGGGCGGACTGATTGCCAGCGCCATCTGCGACGAGCCCCCCTTCTCTGTCCGGGAGGGCGGGTTCATCCGGGACGGCTTCCACGGAGAGGTGGACCGCCTGCGGCACATCCTGAAAAGCGGCAAGGGCGTCATCGCGGAGATGGAGGCCCGGGAGAAAGAGGAGACCGGCATCCGCTCTTTGAAGATCGGCTACAACAAGGTCTTTGGATACTACATAGAGGTCTCCAACTCCTTCCGGGGCCAAGTGCCGGAGGGCTACATCCGCAAGCAGACCCTGACCAACGCGGAGCGGTACATCACCCAGGAGCTGAAGGACCTGGAGCATGAGATTCTCACCGCCTCGGAGCGGGTGGTGGCGCTGGAGTACGAGCTCTTTACCCGGCTGCGGGGGGAGATCTCTGCCGCCGCGCCCCGTATCCAGCGGGCCGCCGCCGCTGTGGCGGAGACCGACGCCCTGTGTTCCCTGGCCGCTGTGGCCGTGCGGGAAGGCTACTGCCGTCCGGAAGTGGACGAGTCCGGCGTGATTGAGATCCGCCAGGGCCGCCACCCGGTGGTGGAAAGGATGCTCAAGGACGCCCTCTTTGTGCCAAACGACACCTTTATGGGGGAGAAGGAGGGCCGGGTGTCCATCATCACCGGCCCCAACATGGCGGGCAAGTCCACCTATATGCGCCAGGTGGCGCTGATCGTCCTGCTGGCCCAGATGGGCAGCTTTGTCCCCGCCGCCAGCGCCCATATCGGTATTGTGGACCGGATCTTCACCCGGATTGGGGCCAGCGACGACCTCGCCGCCGGGCAGTCCACCTTTATGGTGGAGATGACGGAGGTGTCCGACATCCTGCGTTGCGCCACCAGGGACTCGCTGCTGATCCTGGACGAGATCGGCCGGGGCACCTCCACCTTTGACGGCATGTCCATCGCCCGGGCGGTGCTGGAGCACTGCGCGGAGAAAAAGCGGGCCAAGACCCTCTTCGCCACCCACTACCATGAGCTGACGGACCTGGAGAACACCCTTTCCGGCACGGTAAACTACAACATCGCGGTGAAGACCCGGGGGGAGGACATCATCTTTCTGCGCAAGATCATTCCCGGCGGCGCGGACCGCAGCTACGGCATTGAGGTTGCCAGGCTGGCAGGCCTGCCGGACAAGGTGCTGAAGCGGGCCCGGGAAATTCTGGAGGAGCTGGAGTCGGAAAACGGAGTGCAGTACACCGCCCCCCGGCGGGAGGCGGATCAGGTGTCGCTGGATTCGCTGGGGGAGGGGGAGGTGCTGGACGCCCTCCGCCGCTGCCAGCCGGATACGCTGACGCCCATTGAGGCCATGGGGCTGCTGTATGAGCTGAAAAAGAAGCTGCAGTAGGCCGGTGTTCTGCGGAAAGCTGGAGGCAGTCCCCTCTTCCTGGGAGAATCTTCAAAACAGGGGGGGGGGGGCATTTCCCCTGAATTCCTCCAGCTTCAGGCGGTTGTCTCCCTGTTTTTGACCAGCCCCATCGGACCCCAAACCCAATACCCCGGAGGGATTATCATGCAAAGACGAAAATCCGGCGCCTATATGTCAACCGGAGAGCAGATCGCGGGAACGGTGTTTTTCGCCGTCTACCTGCTGGTGCTGCCCTTTGCCGCGAGGCCTTTGTTCGGCCTTGCGGAGCTGCTGCTGGGAATCACCATTTCCGATGCCCTGAAGACGCTGATTTACTACTACATACTGTTGGCCTTGACAGTGATCATCTTTCACGGCTTTCTGGTCAGGACGTCCCAGCGGCTGCTGGACAACCTGGACGGTGCGGCCAAAACTGTGCTGGCGGGCCTGGTGGCCCTGTACGGCCTCAACGAGCTGGCTTACCGCCTGATCCACATGGCGGTGGGCACCCGCACCAATCTCAACGACATCACCATCTCCGCCCGTGCTGGCGGTGCGCCCCATATGACGCTGCTGATCGTGGTACTCCTGGCCCCCTTTGTGGAGGAGACCCTCTTCCGGGGACTGGTCTTCGGCAATCTCAAGGGCCGGAGCCGGGCAGCGGCATATCTGGTCAGCTGCCTGCTGTTCGCCCTGCTGCATGTGTGGCAGTTCGCTGTGGTGAACCGGGATATCACCTATTTTTTGCTGATGGTGCAGTACCTGGTGCCGGGGCTGGTGCTGGCCTGGGCCTATGAGCATTCGGGTACGCTGTGGGCCGCTGTGGCCCTCCACGCGGCGGCCAACGCCCTGTCCATCTGGACCATGATGGGGTGAATTTTCAAGAGAATCGAGAGAAATACCATGAGCTTTTTTGATACCCTCCGTGAGATGCTGGTAATTCTGTTCGCCATGGCCATGGGCTACCTGGCTCACCACCTGGGCTATCTGGGCGGTGAGACGGATCAGAAGCTCTCCAAGGTCATTTTGAACATCACCATGCCCGCCATGATCGTGGCGGCGGTCATCACCGGGGACACCCTGCCGGAGCTGTCGGAGGTCCTGGCCGTATTGAAGGTGGCGGCGGTCTTCTACCTGCTGGAGATGCTCTTTGCCCTGATCGCGCCCCGCCTTTTGGGCGGCACACCAGGACAGAAGGGCGTGTGGCGGTTCGGCCTGATGTTCGGCAACATCGCCTTTATCGGCTATCCGGTGGCCACGGCGCTGTTTGGCCCGGGGGCCCTCTTCTACGCCGTGATCCTGGCCATGCCCTTCAACCTGCTGTCCTATACGCTGGGGCCGCTGATGCTGGTGGGAGTCAAGCGCTTTCAGTGGAAGCAGCTGCTGACCCCCTGCACCGTCGCCGCCGTCCTGGGGCTGTTCTTCGCCCTGACCCGCCTCCGGCCCCCGGCCATCGTAGGGGAGTGTCTCTCCTTTGTGGGGAACGTGACGGTGCCGTTGTCGCTGCTGGTAGTGGGGTCTCTGCTGGCGGGCCTGCCTGCCGGGCAGGTGTTCAAATCTCCAAGGCTCTGGTGTCTGTCTGTTCTGCGGCTGCTGGCGCTGCCGGGAGTGCTGTTTGTCATTCTCCGGGCCCTGGGGACGGAGCCCATGCTGCTGGGGATCACCGTCGTCGAGATGGCCATGCCTGTCGCCGTCAACGGCAGCATGCTGTGCCTGGAGTATGGCGGAGACAAGGAGTGCATGGCCCAGGCCACGCTCCTGACCACGGTGGCGTCCATTGTCACCATCCCTCTGATTGCGTCGGTATTGCTGTGAAAGGAACTTGAGGGAAGCCTTGGGGGGAATGGCCCGCTGAAAAGAGTACCCGCCCCTTTGGACAGCACATCGCACAGTGTCCCTTGCTGCTTGATATTCTCCCCAATTAGCCGGATGTCCCCTAGAGAGCAGGTTCTTTCTCCCCAGACCAGCTATGTTTTTTCAGATGATTTTCCAAATTTTCAGATATTCACAAACAAGGAGGTGTCCCCCATGCCCCATATCCGCCAGCTGGAGGCCCATGTGGCCGACCTCATCGCCGCCGGCGAGGTGGTGGAGCGTCCCGCCAGCGTAGTAAAGGAGCTGGTGGAGAACGCCATCGACGCCGGCGCCTCCGCCGTGGCGGTGGAGGTTCGCCGGGGGGGTATGGGACTCATCCGTGTCACCGACAACGGCTGCGGCATCGCCCGGACGGAGCTGCCCACCGCCTTTCTCCGCCACGCCACCAGCAAGCTCCGCGCGCCGGAGGATCTGGAGCGCATCGGAACCCTGGGCTTCCGGGGAGAGGCTCTGGCGGCCATCTCGGCTGTCAGCCGGGTGGAGATTCTCACCCGGCTGAGGGGCGCGGAGAGCGGCGCCTCCCTCCGGCTGGAGGGAGGCGTGCCGGGAGCCGTGGAGGAGGCCGGGGCCCCGGAGGGCACGAGCATCTCCGTGCGGGACCTCTTTTACAACACCCCCGCCCGGCTGAAATTCATGCGGAAGGACAGCGCTGAGACCGCCGCCGTGGCGGGTCTTATGCAGCATCTGGCCCTGTCCCATCCGGACATCTCCTTCAAATTCGCCAAGGACGGCATGGAGGCCCTCCACACCCCCGGAGACGGGAAGCTGGACTCCGCCATATATGCAGCCCTGGGCCGGGACTTTGCCAGAGGACTGGTGCCGGCGGAGGGCCGGGGCGGAGAGATCGCCGTCTCCGGCTTTGTCACCGCCCCCCTCCAGGGCCGGGGCTCCCGGTCCATGCAGGTCTTTTTCGTCAACGGGCGGTTTATCAAGTCCCAGCTGCTGACGGCGGCGCTGGAGGAGGGCTACCGCAATCAAATCATGAAGGGGAAGTTCCCCGGCTGCGTGCTGTCTGTGACGCTGCCGGTCTCCGCCGTGGATGTCAACGTCCACCCTGCCAAGACCCAGGTGAAATTCGCCCGGGAGCGGGAGGTGTTCGACGCGGTGTACCACACCGTGCTGGACAGCCTGGAAAGACAGGGCGGCCCCGTGTCCGCCCCGGGGCCCAAAGCGGCGGAGACAGTGAATCCCCGGCAGGATTTTTTCCAGGCCATGGACGCCAAGACTTACCGGGAGCGGGACGCCAAACCCGCCTCCCTCCCGGAGAAAAAGTTCCGCCCGGGATGGGACACGGAGTGGAAGCCTCCGGCAAAGCTCTCCGACAGCCAGGGCGGAACGGCCTGCCGGACCTCCGGCGAAAGACCCGCCGCCCCCAGCCGGGGGAGTTTTGGGGCGCCGCCCTCGGTGGCGCCCCGGCCGGCGCCGGCGGAGGTGCCCCGTCCCGCGGCCCCGCCTGTCAGGGAGACGGCGGCGCCGGAAGACCTCCGGCGGCCCTTTGTGCCTGCCATCCCGGCGGAGCGGCAGGAGAGTTTGCCGGGCCAGCAGACCCTGGAGTCCCTTAGGGAGGCCCCCTGGCGGCTCGCCGGGGAGGTGCTCAATACCTACATCGTCTGCGAGAGCGCCGACGGGTGCGTCTATCTCATCGACAAGCACGCCGCCCACGAGCGGGTGAACTTCGACCGGCTGAAAGCGGCCCAGGAGCCGCCCATGCGGCAGGCCCTGCTCCAGCCCGTGGCGGCGGAGCTGAGCCGGGAGGACGGCGCGCTGCTGCTGGAAAACCTCTCCCTGCTGGACCAGCTGGGTTTTGGCTGCGAGGACTTTGGCGGCGGAGCCGTGCTGGTGCGGGAGGTCCCGGCGGACATCGACGCCGGAGACGTCTCGGCCACGCTGGAGGAGCTGGCGGAGAATCTGCGGACGGGCCGCTCGGCGGAGGAGCGGCGGGAGAATCTGCTGCATACCATGGCCTGCAAGGCCGCCATCAAGGGCGGCTGGACCAGCGGCCCGGCAGAGCTCCGGGCGCTGGTGGAGAAGGTGCAGAGCGGCGAGGTGAAGTATTGCCCCCATGGCCGGCCGGTGGCGGTGAAATTGACCAGGTATGAGCTGGAGAAGATGTTTAAGAGGGCGTGATGTCAGGCGCGGCTCTGGGAGATAGGCGGGTGCTGGGGGAATGGCCTGCCCCCATTTCAGAAAGGAGGCACTCCAAATGGCAAAAAAAGGCCAGCGGTTGATTGGGCAGTACCGTCAAAATACCATGTCCATCGGGACCAAGATCCTGGTGGACCGTCAGACCGGGGCAAACTGCCCCTTCCGCTACGCCGGCGGCCTGACGCCTCTGCTGGGCCGGGACGGAAAGCCTGTCGTCACCACCATATTGAATGAGGATTGATATGAAACTTTTATTGATTGACGCCTGCGTCAGCCAGCGGGGGCCGGCCTCCCGGACCCGCGCTCTGATGGAGGCCTTTCTGGAGAGCTTCCGGGCGGCCCGCCCGGAGGCGGAGATCGAAACGGCGGTGCTGGAGCGGCTGGATATCGCCCCCTTCACTCCGGAGGCCCTGGACCGGCGGGATGCTCTGGCCAGGGCGGGGGAGTTCAGCGCTCCGGTGTTCGGCCTGGCCCGGCAATTTCAGCGGGCGGACAGGATCGCCGTCGCGGCTCCCTTCTGGGATCTGAGTTTTCCCGCCGTCCTGCGGGTCTACATTGAGCATGTCTCCGCCTGCGGCCTCTGCTACCACTATGAGGCCGATGGTTGTCACGGGGACTGCCGCGCCTCCCGGCTGGCTTATCTCACCACCGGCGGCGATCTGGAGCGGCCGGAGAGCCTTGGCGTGCTCTACTGGAGGCAGCTTGCCGCCATGTTCGGCATCCCCCGGTTTGACTATGTGTTTGCCGGCGGCCTGGACCTGGACCCCGCTCAGGCTCCGTCCATTATGGAGGATGCCTGCGCCCGGGCCCGGGCTCTGGGACGGGAATTTTGACATGGGCGGCAGGATCGTCTGTGTTGTGGGCCCCACGGCCTGCGGTAAAACCACCCTGGGGGTGGCCCTTGCAAAGCGGTACGGCGGCGAGGTGGTCTCCGCCGACTCCATGCAGATCTATCGGGGCCTGACCATCGGCACCGCCGCCCCCACCGGGGCGGAGATGGACGGTGTGCCGCACCACATGGTGGCCGTGGCGGACCCGGCAGAGCGGTGGTCCGCCGCCCGGTATGCCCAGGAGGCCATCCCCGTCACCGACGGTATTCTGGCCCGGGAGAAACTCCCCATCCTGGTGGGAGGCACGGGATTGTGGCTGGACGCCGTTGTCCGGGGCCACGGTTTCGCCCCAGGCGCTGCCGGAGGCGAGGTCCGGCGGCGGCTCCAGGAACGGCTGGACCGGGAGGGGATCGAGCCCCTCCTGGCGGAGCTGCGGCAGGTGGACCGGCCGGCAGCGGAGCGGCTGCACCCGTCGGACGGGAAGAGGATTCTCCGGGCCCTGGAGGTTTTTTGGGAGACGGGGAAGACCATCACCGCCCACAATGCGGAGACAAGAAATCTGCCGCCCCGGTATGACGCCGTGTGGATCGGACTCCAGTTTGCGGACCGGGAGGATATGAAGGCCCTCATTGACCGCCGGGTGGACGCCATGGTGGAGCAGGGGCTTCTGGAGGAGGTCCGCTCTCTGTTGGAGCGGGGCCTGCCCCGGGACGCCACCTGTATGCAGGCCATCGGATACAAGGAGTTTTTGGGGGTGCTGGAGGGCACGCGCACGGAGGCGGAGGCCATCGCGGAGGTAAAGCTTCGCTCCCGGCAGTACGCCAAGCGGCAGCTGACCTGGCTGCGGCGGAATCCGGACATCCACTGGATATATTGGGAAAAAAAGCGGGATTTTGCGAAAGCCCTACGGATTTCGACGGAAATCCTGTCCGCCGCTGGCGTATTCTAGAGCCAGGGCGGATTGTACATAGCGGCTGTCCGCCTATGAAAGAAAAAAGGAGCGGACAGTATGCAGACAAAAGCTAATTTACAGGACATCTTTCTTCTCAGGGCCAAGCGGGACAGGCTTCCGGTCACCATGTTTTTGATGAACGGCTTCCAGATGCGGGGCGTCATCACGGGCTTTGACGCCTTCGTAGTAGTTTTGGACAGCGACGGCAAACAGCAGGTGATTTACAAGCACGCGATTTCAACCATCGCTCCGGCAAGGCCTGTGGACCTAGCGGAGACGGAGGCTTGCCGGAGCGCGAGCGAAGGCGAACCTCCGGAATGGCGTCAAGCGTTTTGCGGAGCAAAACCTTGAAACCGGCGGGCTTTGCCCAGCGGTTTGAGCTGCATGCGGGGTCCCCGCGGGACATACCGTCCTGTGGGGCGGCAGGCAGCGGATGATTTGCAAAAACACGATTTCGACCATTGCCCCGGCAAGGCCCGTGGACCTGGCGGAGACGGAGGCCTGCCGGTTCTTGGAGCATTACGGCAGATACGAAGGAGCCCCCTATGAAAAGCACCTCTTTTGCAACCAGAATATTGATGCTGCTGGTGTGCCTGGGCGTAGCGGTCTATTTTGGCTACCAGTCCCTGCGCTATCTGGGCGACCCGCTCACCACCACTGTGGCCTATGCCTATACGGTGGATGAGACCATTGACGCCTCTGGCTACGTGGTACGCAGTGAACAGGTGCTGGAGGACAACGACAGCGGTCTGCTGCGGCTGGCCCGGGTGGAGGGAGAGCGGATCAGCGTGGGCGGCACGGTGGCATCGGTCTACGCCGACCAGGCCTCCCTGGACCTGCAGAGCAGGATCGACGCGCTGGAGGCCAGGATCGAACAGCTGGAGTACGTTCAGAGCGCCTCTCTCAGCTACGAGGCCTCCGCCAAGCTGGACAGCCAGATCACCCAGGACCTGCTGGCGGTGCGCGCCGCCCTGGCCAGCGGACGGCTGGATACCGTGGAAAGCCGCGGCAGCGAGCTGCGGGCCCTGGTGATGAAGCGGGACTATACATACTCGGGCGACGACCTGGATGGACAGCTGGAGTCCCTGCGGCAGGAGCTCAAAGACCTGCGCCGTCAGGCGGCGGGGTCCGCCCGGCGGATCAGCGCTCCGGTATCGGGGCTGTATTCCGCTGTGGTGGACGGCTACGAGACTGTGCTGACGCCGGAGAGTATCCAGGAACTGACCCCCTCTCAGCTCAGCGCCGTGCGGGCGGACAGCACGGTCCGGTCCCATGTGGGAAAACTGATTCTGGGAGACAGCTGGTATTACGCCGCCGCCCTGCGCACCGGTGAGATCAAGGATATTCAGGAGGCCGGCAGCGTCTCTCTGCGGTTTTCCAAGGACGTGGCCCGGGACCTGGACGTGACTGTTCAGTCCGTGGGCTGGGAAGAAAACGGGCGGTCCGTGGTGGTGTTTCAGGGGAAATATGACCTGGCCCAGCTGACGCTGCTGCGCCAGCAGAGCGCGGAGGTCATCCTGAATACCATGAGCGGCATCCGGGTGCCGCAGGAGGCGCTGCGGGTGGTTCCCCGGACTGTCACCGACGAGGACGGCAGGGAGACGGAGGTCCAGACCACCGGTGTGTACTGCGTGGTGGGTGTGACGGCTGTTTTTAAACCGGTGGAGGTGCTTTACAGCGGAGAGGGCTTTGTGCTGCTCCGCTCCGCTTCCACGCGGGCAGGCCGTATTCTTCGCTCCGGGGATGAGGTGATCGTCACAGCCAGAGATTTGTACGACGGGAAAGTCATAAGAGAATAGAGGAGAGGATGGGAGCGCTTATGTCCATTGCGGAGAACATTGCCCGGGTGCGGGCAGAGCTGGCGGACGCCGCCAGAGAGGCCGGCCGGAGACCGGAGGAGATCATTCTGGTGGGAGCCAGCAAAATGAACGGCGCGGAGGCCTGCCGGGAGGCTATTGCCGCCGGGATTGACGCACTGGGGGAGAACCGGGTACAGGAGATGGTGAAAAAGCTCTCGGAAAATGCCTATGACGGCGCGCCGCTGCACTTCATCGGCCACCTCCAGCGCAACAAGGTCAAGCAGGTGGTGGGGCATGCGGCTCTGATCCAGTCCGTGGGCTCTCTGGAGCTGCTGGACGAGATTGAGAAAACCGCCGCCCGGCTGGAGCTCCGGCAGGATATTCTGCTGGAGGTGAACATCGGCGGCGAGGCAGCCAAGAGCGGCTTTGCCCCCGGTGATATCTTCGCCGCAGCGGAGGCCGCGCTGTCCCGAGACCATGTGCAGGTGTGCGGCCTCATGACGATCCCCCCCGCGGATGCGGATCGGGAGACCAATATGCGGTATTTTCAGGAAGTTCATACACTTTATGTTGACATTGATGAAAATTTGTTCCATAATGAACTAAAGTATCTCTCCATGGGCATGAGCGGCGACTACGCCGACGCAGTCCGCGCCGGCGCAACCATGGTTCGGGTGGGTACCGCCATCTTCGGCGAGCGTGATTACAGCCTGTGACCGGACGGACCGCATTTGGCCCGGCGCGAAGCCGCCTCAGGGTGGGCTTTGGAATATGATCTTGCGCCCGGAGCGCACTGAGGAGGCTTTGCTATGAGCATTATTGACGAGCTGAAAAAATGGACCCATCCCTATGAAGACGAGGACGATGACTTTGAGGAGTTTGAAGAGCCAGTCCGCAAGGACGTCTTTGAGGACCGCCGAAGCAAGTACGACGACCGCCACAACAAAGTGGTCAACATTCACGCCACCACCCAGCTGAAGGTGGTTTTGGTGAAGCCGGAGCGGTTTGAGAACGCCTCCGAGATTGCCGACCATCTGAAGGACAAGCGGACGGTGGTGCTGAATCTGGAGTCCACCAACAAGGACATTGCCCGCCGGCTGATCGACTTTCTCTCCGGTGTGGCCTACGCCGGAGAGGGCAAAATCAAGAAGGTAGCTGCCAATACATACATCATCACGCCCTATCATGTGGATATTGAAGGCGACCTGATTGATGAGCTGGAGAACAACGGACTGTATTTTTAATAGAGAACAGCGCTGACAGGGGGTATTGCTGGAATGCTGACACCGCAGGAAGTCTCCTCCCATGCCTTTACGAAGGGATTCATGGGCGGATACAATATGGCCATGGTGGACGAGTTTTTGGACGAGCTCACCGACGATTACACGGCGCTGTATAAGGAAAACGCGGCGCTGAAAGCCAAGATGAAGGTTCTGGTGGAAAAGGTGGAGGACTACCGCGCCACGGAGGACTCCATGCGGGCAACTCTTCTCACCGCCCAGAAGATGGCGGACTCCATCGTCCGGGAGGCCGAGGCACGGCGGGACAACCTGCTGGCCCAGGCGGAGTCGGACGCCCGGGAACGGATTGCCCAGATCCAGCGGGATGTGGAGGCGGCGGAGGAGCGCCTGCGCCAGGGGCAGCGGGAGCTGGCCCGGTTTATTGCCGCGATTCAAAAAGTATGCGGCCAGGAGCTGAAATTCCTGGAGGAACTGCCCCAGCTGCCGGTGGACATCTCCGTCCCTGTGGACGTTCCTGCGGCGGCGCCGGTCCAGGAGGTCAGGGAGCCTGCGGCGGCGTCCTCTGCGGAGGAGCCTTCACCTGCCCCGGCCGCGCCGGAGGAACTGCCTGTGCCCGCGACTGCAACCGCAGAGATCCCGCCCGAGGAGGCGCCTGCCGCCGTGGAGCCCCCCTATCCCGAGGGAGACCCCTTTGCCAGGGAGGAGGCAGAGTCCCTGGAGGCCACCCGCCGCATCAAGTTCGACAAGCTGGACGACTTGAAGTTTGGTCCCAATTATACCAGCGGAACGTGACCCCAAAGCGGCTCTGGACAGGAGCCGCTTTTTTCCGGAGGAGGAACCGGCATGAAACAGCGGCCCATCATTGCCTTTTTATACGATTTCGACAAGACGCTTTGTACCACGGACATGCAGAATTATGCCTTTATCCCCAGCCTGGGGATGACCCCGGCGGAGTTCTGGGCGGAGGCCAATGGCTTTGGCCGCCGCAACCGCATTGATGGGATTCTTGCCTATATGTATACCATGCTCCGGGAGGCGGAGCGGAAAAACCTGCCTTTCACCAGGGCGGACCTGGTGGACAAGGGCCGGGATATCGTACTGTTTCCCGGTGTGGAGGGCTGGTTTGGCCGGATCAACGCGTATGGCGAAACCTTGGGCGTCCAGGTGGAGCACTATATCATCTCCTCCGGCCTGCGGGAGATCATCGAGGGCTCTGCCATCAGCGGCGAGTTCAAGGAGATCTATGCCAGTGAGTTCTACTACGATGAGAGCGGCGTTCCGGTGTGGCCCAAGCTGGCGGTGAACTTCACTGCCAAGACCCAGTTTGTCTACCGGATCAACAAAGGCGTGCTGGACGTGTCCGATGACAAGACCCTCAACGACTCCATGCCTGACGACAGCAAGCGGGTGCCCTTTACCAACATGGTCTACATGGGGGACGGCCTCTCGGATGTGCCCTGTATGAAGATGATGCGGGCCTACGGCGGCCAGGCCATCGCCGTGTACCAGGAGGGAAACCGACAGGGGGTGGAGGACCTGCTGTCCAAGGGCCGGGTGGACTTCATCTTCCCGGCGGACTACAGCGAGGGCACTGCCCTGGATGCCACGGTAAAGCACATCATTCAGAAGATGGCCATCGCGGACCTTCTGTGGGAGGAGAATGTCCAGCAGCTGCGGGGCATCGGCGGAGACGTGCTGCCCAATCAGGTGGGATTATTTTGAAAAACGGTGCAGGCGGACGCACGGGCGTCCGCTTTTTTCTCTTTACAAATGGTAGCTCTTTTGATAAACTATACCCTGCGTATTGTAAAGAATCCCGAAAGGAGAAAGAATTTATGGCTTCTGAATTTTCACGGACGCTGTCCCTGCTGCGGCAGGAGCGGGGCGTCTCCCAGCGCACCGCCGCCGGGGACCTGGGTATCTCCCAGGCCCTGCTGAGCCACTATGAAAACGGCATCCGGGAACCGGGCCTTTTATTTGTGGTCAAGGCCTGCGACTATTACCACGTCTCCGCGGACTTCATTCTGGGCCGTACCCTGTCCCGGGAGGGCAGTATGCTGACCTCTGAGGAGATCCTGAATGCCGCCGAGCCGGGCAACGTGCTCCAGGGCAGTATCCTGGCCACCCTCCAAAGCAAGCTGCTCTCCGGCGCGGTGGGGGTGCTGTTCGGTCTTCTGGGCAAGCTGGGGGACAAAGCCGCCATCAATGCGGCGTCGGAGTATCTCTCCAGCGCCGTCTATCAGCTCTACCGCCATCTGTACCGCGCCGCCGGGGCCAACGAGGCGTATTTCTCCCTGGACCCCGCCGCCTGCACCATGGGGCTGGCCGGAGCGGATATGAAGCTGTCCGAGGCCAGGTACGCCCGTGCCCTGCGGGGGCAGACGGCCCAGAAGGCGGAGTTCCCGAATCTCAGCAGCCACGCCATTGCCGACGCCTACCCCGGCCGCTGCCAGAGCCTGACCCAGGTCCTCAGCGCCGCCGATGCCCGGCTCAGCGCCCTGTCTGAGAGTAAGTCATGAGTTTTCAGTCTCTGGGCTTTCTGGTATTTCTGGCCCTGGCCGTGTGCATCTGCCGCCTCTGGGGCAGTTGGGCGGCCCGCCGGGTCGTGACCGGATTTGCCGCGGCCAACGCGGCGCCCCTGGTTGCTGCCAGTCTGTTTTTTTACTGGCGGAGCTGCGGAAGTCTCTGGGAGCTGCTGCCCATTGGGGCGGGTCTGCTGGTAACCTGGAGGGCCGCAGGGCGTCTCCAGTCCGGCGGAAAGGGACGGAAACGGACGCTTGCACTGGCGGCCGCTTGGCACGTTGCCGTACTGCTGCTCTATAAATATACCGCCTTTTTTACGGCTGGACAATTTTCCATGGGCCCTGTTCCCCTGGGACTCAGCTTCTTCACCTTCCAGCAGCTGTGGCTGCTGAAAGAGGCGTATACCGGAGATTTCGCTTTGGAGCGGGGCGAGGGGGGCGGATATGTGCTGTGCGCCCTCTTCTTTCCCGCAGTAAGCTCCGGCCCCATCCTGAAACCCCAGAACTTTTTTTCCCAGCTGCGGGAAAAGCTCCTGCGGGCAGAGGGAGACGACTTTGCCGCGGGGCTGTATGCCATCTCCCTGGGAACGGCGAAAAAAGTGCTGCTGGCAGACCCTTTGGGCACGGTGGTCTCCAACGGCTGGGCGCTGGGAGATGGGCTGACGGCCTCTGCCGCCTGGGCAGTGATTCTGGGATACAGCTTGCAGCTCTATCTGGACTTCTCCGGCTACTGCGACATCGCCTCCGGCTGCGCCCGGCTGCTGGGCATCCGGCTCCCTGTGAATTTTGACGCCCCTTACCGCGCCCTCAGTGTGGGGGAGTTCTGGAAGCGGTGGCACATGACGCTGACCGCTTTTTTGCGGGAGTGCGTGTATATCCCCCTGGGGGGCAGCCGCCGGGGACCGGTGCGGACCTGCGTCAACATCCTGATTGTATATCTCATCAGCGGCCTGTGGCACGGAGCCGGGTGGACCTTCCTGGTTTGGGGATTGCTCCACGGCCTGGCCCAGGTGCTGGAGCGGCTGTGGGGCCCCCGGCGGGAGCGGCTGCCCAAAGCCCTGCAATGGGCCATGACCTTTTTGTTTGTAAATCTGGCCTGGGTGTTCTTCCAGGCGCCCAGTCTGGCGGCGGCGGGCTCCCTGCTCCGTGCCGCCGTGGCGGGCGGTGGCGGGCTGCCCCTGGATACGCTGGCAGCCGGAGTTTTGGACAGCGAGGCCACGGCCCTGCGGACGCTGCTGCCCGCCGCCGCGGCCAAGTGGACGCCGGGCCTAGTGCTCCTGGCGCTGTTCGGTCTGGGGCTGGCGGTGTCCCTCCGGCGGCGGAGCGTCATCCGGCGGATGGAGGACTTCCGGCCCACTCTGGGCCGGGCGGCGGTCTGCGGGGGGCTGCTGGCCTGGGCGGCTTTGTCCTTCTCCAGTACCGCCGCCTTTATCTACTCTAACTTTTAGGAGGGACAGCCTTGAAAAATGCGAAACGGCGCTGGACGGCAGTCCTTCTGGCGGTGACGGTGGGCCTGCTGGCCCTGTGCGCCGCCGCGGTACGTCTGGTGGACCCCTTTTTCCACTACCACACCCCGGACCCGGAGGGAGAGGTCTGGTTTGACCAGCGGGCCCAGGGGGCGGGACTGCTGCGGAGCCAGGAGTATGAGACCATTTTACTGGGCTCGTCTCTGGCCGCCAACTACCGCCCCTTCTGGTTCGACGTGTTCTATGAGACCTCCACGGTGAAGGTCACCTTCCCCAACGGAGGCTTCCGGGAGTTCGGCCAGGCTCTGGACTATGCCAACACCTGTCAGGATGTGAAACGGGTCATCTTCGGTTTGGACCCCAACCTCCTCTCCCGCAGCCCGGCGGAGGAGCCGGACCAGCTGCCGGGGTATCTCTATGACGGCAATCCCTGGAACGACGGACAGTACCTTTTGAACAAGGACGCCCTGCTGCGCTCGGCCTACACTGTGCTGAAAAAAGTCCAGGGGGAGACCCAGACGCTTCAGGACGCCTTTGTGTGGGACGGGAACGTGTCCTTCAACCGTGAGGAGGCCCTGGGGGGCTATGGCCGGCCGGAGCGCCGGGAGGCGGCAAAGCCGGCGGACTGGTTCCGGGAGAACTACGTGGTCAACCTGCGGGAGGTGACCGGCTGGCTGGAAAAGTATCCGGATACGGAGTTTATCTTCTATTTCTCGCCGTACAGCATTCTCTTCTGGGATAAGACGGACCGCCTTGGGGAGACGGCGGCGGTGTTCGCCATGCTGGACGAGGTGACAGAGACCCTGCTGGGCTATGGCAACGCGGAGCTGCAATTTTTCATGGATGATCTGGAGGTCATCACCAATCTGGACAACTACGCAGATCACATCCATGTGGCGGGGCGGGTCACTTATCAGATGTCCAAGGCCATGAATACGGGGGAGTACCGCCTGACGGCGGAAAGCCGCCGGCAGAGGCTGGACGCGCTGCGGAAGTTTGTGGTAAACTATGATTATGAGGGCATCTTTGCCCCCGGTGAGGGGGAGTGACCGCGCCTCAGGCGCGGGGCGGAAATTATTCTTGCCCTGGCGGGCAGCGCGCGGGATTCAGCCATGATGATGGCTGGGCAGATGCACCCCCCATTTTCTCTTTTTCTGAGCGCAGAAAAAGAGAAAATCCTCCAGAGGGCCCTCTCGCCGCTTCGCGGCTCACCTTGGCGGGCCGTATACGGTCCACCGCCAGCTCTTGGCGGCTTTGCCGTTTAGGGATGCGGCGTCCCTCTTGCGGGGAAAAGAGAAAAAGACGCTTTTGGCACTCGCGGGAAATTTTCGCTTCAATTGAAGGGCGCCCGGCAGACTTGATGCATGGATGCATGGACTTCTTTCTCTTCCCGAGCTTCGCGCATAGCGGGTTTTGCTTGGGATGGCCTGTACTTCTGCCAGCTTGTCAATGGTAGAGCTCTTTTGCCAGCAAAAAGGCTTGGCGGGCCAGGGCCATTCTGCCTGCGGCGTCAAGTGCGGTCTGCCTTTCTTCGTAATCCCGAAACAGCTTTTTCTGTTCACAGGAAAGGGTTTTATGCAGCGCCTCTATGGCCTCCATCACCCGTTCCGATTGAATGAAATACTCCCATCCAAGATATTCCCGGTCGTGTTCTTCTAAATTCTCCAACAAAGCAGCAATATAGTCTTCCATGAATACCCCCCATAAAAACGCAATTGAAAATCTATGTTTATATACTTATAGTAACATATGTATCCACGCCTGTCAATAGAGAGTGAGGACATTATGACATTTCCAGAGCATCTTTTACTACTGAGAAGATCTCATGGTCTAAAGCAAATGGAGCTTGCGAAAAAAATCGGCCTCAGCTGGAAAGGCTATCAAAATTATGAGCTGGGCCTTCGGGAGCCTAAATTGTCAACGCTGATTGCGCTGGCGGATTTCTATGGTATTACCATAGACGATTTAGTCTGTCATGACCACCCCAACGAATAAGGAGTAAACGGGAGATATCTCCTTGTATGTGCCAGGCCATGCGCGAAGCGCGGGAAGAGATGCCGGAGGCCTTGCGTCCACGCGGTGTCAAACCGCGAATCACCAATCGGCGTGTAAGGTTCCCGCAAGCACCCAAAGCGCCTCTCTTTTCTCTTCCACCGTGCACGGCGCATTCTCTTTTCTCTGGCAAGACAGAGAAAAGAGAATGGGGGGTGCATCCCCAAGCCCGCCGGGGTCCGGCGGGCTGTCGTCCCCGGCCCGAGGCCGGACTCCTCCGTCCCGCCCCTGTGGGGCGGATTCCGCAGGAATACTATTTCCCCTGATACCCGCCGGGTATCAAAAAGGAGGTCTTTTGATATGGAAAAACAATCCAATATCCGAAATTTCAGCATCATCGCCCACATTGACCACGGCAAATCCACCCTGGCGGACCGCCTGCTGGAAAAATGTGACGCAGTCTCCCAGCGGGAGATGGAATCCCAGCTCCTGGACAACATGGACCTGGAAAAGGAGCGGGGTATCACCATCAAGGCCCGGGCCGTCCGGCTGAATTACACCGCCGCCGATGGGGAAGTCTACGAGCTGAACCTCATCGATACCCCGGGTCACGTGGACTTTAACTACGAGGTCTCCCGGTCCCTGGCCGCCTGCGAGGGGGCGGTGCTGGTGGTGGATTCCACCCAGGGCGTGGAGGCCCAGACCCTGGCCAATACCTACCTTGCCATGGAGCACGACCTGGAGATCCTCCCCGTTTTTAACAAGATCGACCTGCCCGCCGCCGACCCCGCCAAGGCCAAGCAGGAGGTAGAGGACATCATCGGCCTGCCCGCCCTGGATGCGCCGGAGATCTCCGCCAAGATGGGCGTCAATATCGACGCCGTGCTGGAGGACATCGTGAAAAACGTTCCGCCTCCCTCCGGAGATGTGAACGCGCCCCTAAAGGCCCTGATTTTCGACAGCCAGTACGACAGCTACCGGGGCGTCATCGTCTATATGCGCATTATGGAGGGCAGTGTCCGCACAGGCCAGACGGTGAAGATGATGGCCTCCGGCGCCAGCTACAGCATCGTGGAGTGCGGACACCTGCTGCCCCTGGGCCTGGAGCCCTGCGAAAAGCTGGAGGCCGGAGAGGTGGGCTACTTCACCGCCTCCATCAAAAATGTGAAGGACACCCGGGTGGGCGACACCGTGACAGATGCCGCCGCCCCCGCGGCGGAGGCGTTGCCGGGTTACCGCCCCGTTCAGCCCATGGTCTACTGCGGTATCTACACCGAGGACGGCTCCAAGTATCCCGACCTCCGGGACGCTCTGGAGAAGCTCCAGCTCAACGACGCCTCCCTTTCCTTTGAACCGGAGTCCTCCGTGGCCTTGGGCTTCGGTTTCCGGTGCGGTTTTCTGGGGATGCTCCACATGGAGGTCATTCAGGAGCGGCTGGAGCGGGAGTTTGACCTGGACCTGGTCACCACCCTTCCCTCGGTTATCTACAACGTCTACAAGTCCGACGGCTCCATGGTGGCGGTGGACAATCCCCACAACTATCCGGACCCCTCTGCCATTGAACACGCGGAGGAGCCCTATGTGAAGGTCTCCATTATCTCCCCCAACGAATATGTGGGCAATATCATGCCGTTGTGCCAGGAGCGCCGGGGAGAGTTCAAGGACATGCAGTACCTGGACACCAACCTGGTGGAGCTCCACTATCAGATGCCTTTAAACGAGATCATCTACGACTTCTTCGATACCCTCAAAGCCAATACCCGGGGATACGCCTCCCTGGATTACGAGCTCTCGGGCTACCGGCCCAGTGAGCTTGTGAAGGTGGATCTGCTCTTAAACGGTGACCAGGTGGACGCTCTCAGCTTCATTGCCCACAAGGACAAGGCCTATCCCCGGGCCCGGAAGCTCTGTGAGAAGCTCAAGGAGAACATCCCCCGTCAACTTTTCGAGGTGCCGGTCCAGGCGGCCATCGGCGGCCGGGTCATCGCCCGGGAGACGGTGAAGGCCATGCGCAAGGACGTGTTGGCCAAGTGTTACGGCGGCGACATCACCCGGAAGAAAAAGCTGCTGGAAAAGCAGAAGGAGGGCAAGAAAAAAATGCGCTCCCTGGGGTCCGTACAGATTCCAACAGAGGCATTTCTGGCCGTTCTCAAGCTGGACGAGTAATCATTTTAGGGCCGCCCTTTTCAAAGGGCGGTGGGGGTGCGGGGGCAAAGCCCCTGCGGTTTCGAGCAGGGCGGAAAAACGCACAGCCGAAGCCGCGCCGGATATTCCCCCAATTTCAACAGGTTGTAAGAAACTCCGTGGAAGGTTTGAACATGGGACCTTCCACGGAGTTTCCTTGACAGTAAATTTTCAAAAGGGAACATGCGTCTTAGGCTTTTATTCCTCCGCCTCCCAGGTTTTCCCCCAGTCCCGGGAGATCAGCCGGCAGTATTCCGTCCCATCGCCGGCGCCCCGGCGGAGGCTGATGGAAATCTCATCTCCGGAATGGGAGATGCTGTACGCCTGCCACCCATCCGGACTGTCCAGCGGGGAGAAGACCGCCCGCTCCCAGCTCTCCCCGCCGTCCCGGGTGGCGAACACGGGCACGCCGTCGAACCGCTCGATTCCCACCACGGCGTGGAGATTGTCAAAAAAGCCTGCCGCGCAGGGATACCGTCCCGCCTCCTCCAGCTTTGCCGCCTCCTGCCAGGTGGCACCGCCGTCATGGGTGCGGTAGACGTAATTGTCGGCGTTGGCTCCCACGCCGTGGCTGATGGACACCACCATCCACCCGTCCCGGACGGAGACCATCTCCATGAAGAGGTGGCTTGGCTCGATTCCCGTCCAGGTCTCCGTCTCGTTCCGCCCGGCCAGATCCTGCCCCGCCCATTCCCGGGGCGCAGGTACGGCGGGACCCAGAACGGTCCAGGGCCCCTCCGGCTCACCCTCCGGCACAATGTCCCGGCAGGCAGGAGCTCCGTTAATCAGGGTATACCGCTTTCCCGCCCAGGCCTCCAGGGGGATCAGATTTTCGGGGACATACAGCGTCAGCGAGTCCTCCGTCAGACGGAGATACCCCTCGATGTGCGTCTTCGGCCCGGGCTCGTTGATGACCGTCCAGCCTCCCGCCAGGATGCTCACTGGAAGCCCCTCCGCCCCCCAGCTCTTCAGGTCCCCTGCTGGCAGACCCAGGATGGGGAGATGGTCTGCCAGCAGGGACATCATCTCCACCTGGTACACGGTACTCTCCCGCAAAAAGGCGCAGGTGACGAACTGACCGCCGTGGTAATTCCAGAGCAGCTCCCTCACCCCGTCGCCGTCCACGTCCTGTTCCAGCACATCATTGGAGCAGTCCATCAGCAGGCGGGGCACGCCGGTTTCGTCAAAGACGTAGTAGTCGTAAGCGGTGTAGGCCATGCCCCGGGGAGCTTCAATACAAAAGCCGTTTTTCCCCAGCACATGGGAAAAGGCTGTCACGTCGTATCCTTGCTCATACCCGCTGGTCTCGGCGGCAAACCGCAGGAGCTTATCCCCCTGGTGGATGGCCCAGTATTTTTCGTACCTGTAGTCCGGGTTTGTCAGGCGGTCCGGGTGCCAATAGCATACCACCCGGGTGCCCCCCGGCAGCGTTTTATCACACAGCACCTCTCCCATGGTCTCCAGCCCCGCCGTGTCCGGTTCCATGGAGACCCAGGGCTCATAGGGCTCCAGATCCGCCAACGGGACGGTGAGCGCCGCCGCGTATTCCACGGTGTCGGGCTCCGCCGGAGCGTTGTCCGGCAGCGGGACTTCCGGCGCTTCCACCGGGGCGGCGCACCCGGCCAGCAGCAGCGCACAGCAGAGCAAAACCAAAAACCGGCTCATAAAAATCCCCCCTTTTCCCGCTATTATACACGGAAAAAGGGGAGATTTCTTTACAGGCCGGCAACAGGCCGGTTAAAATTCGGTAAAAAACGGTTACATTATGCGTCTTCCAGCGTCACCAGCAGCAGTCCTGTCTCCCGGTCCAGCCAGGACCAACGCATCCGCTTCTCCCGGGGTTCATCTGTGCCCAGGCTTCCGGTGTACTCGTAGACCTCCTCGGTTTCCAGCCGCTCCAGAGCAGTTTTCAGGCGGGCCGCCTGACGGAAGGCGGACCGCTTCCGGGAGGGGGCCTGACTGCCCAGGTACTGGGCGGACACGGTGCGGTAGGAGAGAGTTCCAGGCACCGCGTGTTCGCCGTACACCCGGCAGGTCCCCGTGGTGGCATCCACGGTGAGGACAAAGTCATAGTCACGCCGGGCCAGAGCATCCAGCAGGATGTCCCGCTGGCGCTGGGCGTCGGTATTGGTGATGGTGCAAAAGGCAGTGAACGCCAGCGTCTCCGGGTCCACCGCCATCTCCACGGCTGTGCGGGCCCACACGGTCCCGCTGCCGCCGCCCAGGGAGAAGCGGTGCTCCAGCTCCACATGGAACACGCCGCTCCGGAAGGCGTCCAACAGAGGCTGGCGGCGGAATTTTTCATCGAATGCCCGCCGCTGGGACTCGTCGGGCACATTGTCCCGCAGATGGCGGAGGCAGGCGTCCGCCGTGTTGCCGAACAGTACGCCGGAGAGATAGCGGCTGCTGGTCTTGGCGTCGGTGATGCGGTCGGCGGAGAGATCCAGGCGGATAAAGGCCAGTGTGCCGGGGGAGAGCTTCCTCTGCCTGGCCGCCAGAGCCTGGAAGCGCAGGGCGCAGGTCTTTCTCTGAGTCACGTCCTCTGCCTTGCCCAGGAGACGGCAGACATTTCCCGCGCTGTCCATCAGACTTGCCCAGGAGATGCGGCACCACCGCCAGCCCTGGCCGTCGTAGTCCGCCCGGTACTCCAGCGTCTCCGTGCCCGGGCGGGCCAGAAGGCGCCGGATCATGGCGGCCCGGCGTTCCCGGTCCTCCGGGTGGATGGCTTGGTCCTGATCCATATTGGACAGGTAGTTCTCCGTCACATGCTGAACGTAACGGCTGGAGCCGTCGTGCCGCTTGCTGCGGGCTGTGTCCTCCAAGGGATCGTAGTCAAAGCTCATCATCCGGGATTGGTCCAGAATCAGCTCACACAGCTGGGCCCGGAACCGCACCTCTTCTGAGGCCTCCCGTTCCTGGGTGATGTCAAAGCAGCCGGTGTAGATCAGCTCCGCGCCGTCCTCCAGGGTGTGCCAGACCGCGTCCAGGACCGCCCAGAGGATTCTGCCGCCCTTAGCCCGCAGGCGGCAGACGTGGCGCAGCGGCATCCCCTTCTCTCTGGCCGCCGCAGCGGCGGCGGTCAGCGACTCCCGGTCCCGAGGTAAGACCCGCCACAGGGGATTGTCCGCAAGGCGGCGCTTCAGCTCTGCCGTGGGATATCCCAGCAGCGGGGAGAGTCCCCCGCCCAGCCGGAGGGGATGGAGCGGTCCCCCAGGGGTCTCCCGCCGGAAAAGGCACAGCGCGGCGGGCATCCCGTCAAAGAGGAAGTCCAATTCCCTCTGCGCATCTGCCAGTTGATGTTGTGTATCCTCCAGCCGGGTCTGGGTTTGACGGGCCTGCTGGGCATCCAGCAAAACGGCGTAAAAGCTCACAACACCCTCCCTCCGGGAGAGCACCTCCGCCCGCAGCTCTACCCACAGCGGTTCTTGGCCGCACCGCGCGAGGCGGAAGCGGTGGGCGGTCTGGCGGTCCTCCCGGGCGGCGTCCAGCAGAGCCTGGAGAAGCTCCGAACGGTCCTCAGGTTCCACCAGCATATCAAAATCGGCGCAGCGGTCCAGCAGTTCCCGGCGGCTCCAGCCAGTAAGAGTGCACAGCCCCTGAGTAAAAGACAGACAGCGGCTCCCCGTCCGGCTCAGCTCCAGAGACAGCACCGTTCCCGGCAGGTTTTCCGCCAGAAAGCGGGTGTGCGACTTGGCGGCCTCCTCCTGCACAGACTCCAGAATACATGCGGCTATACCATATTGCGGCTGATAGCAGGTGACGCTGAGTTTCCGGTTCAGAGATGTGGTGTAGAGAAAGGAGGCCGCGGACCCGGAGAAGGCCACATCCCGCAGAGGTTCCAGTGTCTTCAGCGCCTCGGCGGGAAAAACATGGGTAAACCGCTGTCGATGCAGGTTCTCTGCTGCCAGGCCTAACAGGGCTGCCGCCGGACCGTTGATGAATTGGCAGACTATGTCCACCATCTTACCCTCTCCGTCGGTGACGACCTCCGCCAGCAGGAATGGAATGCGGCTGTCCCGAAAGGATTTTGAGAATTTGTCCAGACGCTTTGCCACAGCAGCGCCTCCTTGTCGAATGTTGTAGGTTCATTATACCGGAAACGGGCGGTTTCCACAAGGGGCGATCCCGCGGGGGGAAGTGCCCAGCCGGGTATTTTTATTATCCGCGGTTTTGGTTTTTCGGCTTTACAGGGACAGAGCCCGGTCCCTTCATAAAATCTGCGAAGGGAATGATCTCTTCCACTGGCAGGCCCAAGCGGCCAAAGGGAAAAGACGGCGGCCAAAGCCGCCGTCTTTTTGATTGGTTTTTCAAACAGGGACTAATGCGCTGTGTAGTTTTCAAGCGTGACATCGTAGGTGTGTAGCGGGAGTCCGCTTCCGGTCTGCGGACCGGTCAGGAGAGGAAAATCCTTTTTCGCCTTTTCCGGCAGATAAATGCCGCATATGTTGCGGTCTGTGACATAGACGTTTTCAAATTGATCCCCCAATGCGTCTCGAATCGCATAGAGAACCTGCGTATTATAGCACCCAAATGAATTTTTAGCGTCGTGCCAGATAACGATTGCATCCTCCTTTTTTATGGAGAAAATGTTCTTCGTATCGCTGTAAACGCCCTCATAGCTGTGATCTCCGTCTATGAAAAACAGGTCGATCTCCCTGGAGAGCTGGGAAAAATCAAAGGCTTTTGAGTCTGCGTAATAATGCGTTATTTTCGGGCTTTTGGTCAGCCGCTCTGAGTAATCCGGAATACCGTTCCACTTGCAGAAATTCCTCATAGAAAACTCCGAATCCAGCGGGGCTGTGATACTGTATAGTTTTTCGCAGCAGTCCGTCAATATATTGATGCTTTCGCCGATGTACGTCCCGATCTCTAAATATTCCTTGCAGTGAAACAGTTCCGCAACTTTTTTGATAAACATATAATCCAAGACACCGGAGCCGCCATACATAAACGTCAGCTCCCTGCAGGTGGTTTTCTCCGGATGCCGCTGGAAAAACGCTCCCAGGTCAATGGTCCTGGTTGTCTGTAATTCGTCCATTGTTTCAGGATAATATAGTTCGATGCCGCACCGGTAGGTATAGACCTTGGTCAGGTGATATTTCCGAATCTCCCGCAAAATCTCGTCTGCGTAAATGCTTGCCACAACCACCGCCATATCCCTGTGCTCAAGCAGTATTTCCGGACTGCACACCGCTTTGCCGCAGATCGCAGTTCCCCATTTCGCGGGGTTCTTTCCATCGATAAAACAGTAGACGTCATACGTCTGTGTCAAATAGTCGTACGCAAACCTTGCGGTATTTCCAGCACCGTAAATGATAATCTGTTCCATTTGTGTCCTCCCTTTGAACAATAAACAGAGAAATTGTCCGTCCCTATAGGGACGGACAGCGCGCCGGCGCGCTGTCAAACTATCCTGATTTACAAAAAAAATTCCTCTACAGTCCTGCTTACTTTTTCGGGCGCATCCTCCCAAAGTCCGAAAAACATTGGAAGCCGCAGGAGCCGTTCGCTCTCCCTGGTCGTATAGTGGTCGGCTCCGCTGAATATACCCCGCGCCAACCCGGCCGCAGAAGAATGCAGCGGCACGTAATGGAAAGCCGACCCAATTTCCCGTTCCTTCAAAAAGCGAATCAGCTCTGTTCTCTGCTCAATATCCCTTACTTTGATGTAAAACATATGCGCGTTGTGCCGGCATTCGTCCGGGACGATAGGGAGGTCGATCAAGCCGCGGTCCCGCAGGGGCAGCAGCGCCTCCCGATACGCGTTCCAGCTTTTCAGTCGGTTCTCGTTGATCTCATCTGCGATCTCCAGCTGTCCGCAGAGATATGCCGCGTTCAGCTCACTGGGAAGATAAGACGAGCCGATATCCACCCATGTGTATTTATCCACCTGTCCGCGGAGAAAACGGGAGCGGTTTGTCCCCTTTTCCCGCAGAATCTCCGCGCGTTCTGCCAGCTCCGGACGGTTGACGGCCAACGCTCCGCCCTCGCCCATACTGTAGTTTTTCGTCTCATGGAAGCTGTAGCATCCCAAGTCGCCGATTGTACCAAGTGCTTTTCCCTTGTAGCTGCTCATAACACCCTGGGCCGCGTCTTCCACAACCAGCAGATGATTTCGCCGTGCAATCTCCATAACCGCGTCCATCTCACATGCCACTCCGGCATAGTGAACGGGAACAATTACTTTCGTCTTTGGCGTAATGGCCGCTTCGATCAGCTGCTCGTCTATATTCATTGTGTCCGGCCGGATGTCCACAAAGACGATCTTCGCGCCCCGCAGCGCGAACGCGTTTGCCGTGGAGACAAAGGTGTAAGACGGCATGATGACTTCGTCTCCGGGCTGAATATCGCAGAGCAGCGCCGCCAGTTCCAGCGCGTGGGTGCAGGAGGTGGTCAGCAGGATCTTCCGGGCCTGAAAACGTTTTTCCATCCATGCGCAGCACTTTTTGGTGAACATGCCGTCTCCGCAGATCTTATTCTGCTCCTGGGCCGCCTGACGCATATACGCAAAGGACTTCTCCGCAACGGGCGGGCGATTGAATGGTATCATTTCGTTTCTTCCTCGATATACATGGTTTTGCAGTAGGCCTGAAACTCCTGGCCCGCCGTGGCCCTCAGCCATTTTTCGTTTTGGAGATACCACTGCACCGTGCGCTCCAGGCCCGCCGAAAAGGAATAGGACGGCGTCCACCCGGTATGGGCGTGAAGCTTTGTGTAATCCATTGCATAGCGGCGGTCATGGCCGGGCCGGTCTGCCACGAAGTGAATGAGGCTCTCGGGCCGGTCCAACAGGCGCAGAATCGTCCGGATCACCGTCAAGTTGCTCTCCTCCGTATCTCCGCCAATGTTATAGACCTCCCCGCATGTTCCGCTCTGTATGACACTGCACAGCGCGGAACAGTGATCCTCCACATACAGCCAGTTTCGCACCTGCTGGCCGTCTCCGTAAACAGGTATTTTTTGATTTTGGAGGCTGTTGTAAATGATCAGCGGAATCAGTTTTTCCGGAAATTGATAGGGACCAAAATTGTTGGAGCAGCGTGTGATGACAGCGGGAAAGCCGAATGTTTCATAATAGGCGCGCACAAACAAGTCGGCGCTTGCCTTGGAGGCCGCGTAGGGGCTGTTCGGCGAGATTGGCGAATCTTCGCGGAATTTTCCCTCCGCGCCCAAAGAGCCATACACCTCATCGGTAGACACCTGGATGAACCGGACGCCGGGCTTATAAGCCCGGCAGAGCTTGTCCTCAGGGGACAAGCTCCAATAGGTCCGTGCACATTCCAGCAGATTCTGCGTTCCCAGTACATTTGCCGATACAAAGATATCTGGCGAGAGGATGCTCCGGTCCACATGGGTCTCGGCAGCAAAATTGACGATCAGGTCGATCTCAAACTTGCGGAGCACATCGCGCACCTGCGCTGTGTCGGCAATATTGCCTTTTATAAAGGTATATCGCTCATCCTGCTCAATATCCCTTAAATTTTCCGGGTTTCCCGCATACGTGAGCGCATCAAAATTGATAATTTTGAAGTCGCTGTTTTTCAGCATATAGTGAATAAAGTTGGAGCCGATAAATCCCGCTCCTCCAGTTACCATGATGTGTTTCATGCTCATCCGCCTATCAATGATAAAATATACTTTCCGTAATCAGTGGATTTTGCCGCCTCGCCCAGCCGGCAGAGCTGCTCGGTGCTGATAAAGCCGCGCCTCCAGGCGATTTCCTCAATACAGGAGATATAAAACCCCTGCCGTGACTGAACCGCCTCCACATACTCCGATGCTTTCAGCATTCCCTCCGGCGTGCCTGTATCCAGCCATGCGATTCCGCGCCCAAAGAGCGTCGCCTTCAGCCGTCCCTGCCGCAGGTATTCCTGATTGACCGCCGTAATCTCCAGCTCGCCCCTGGGAGACGGCCGGACGTGTTTTGCGATCTCGGCGGCGGCGCCATCGTAAAAGTAGAGCCCTGGCACGGCGCAGTTCGACTTTGGATTTTCCGGCTTTTCCTCCAGGGACAAAACGCGGTTTTCGCTGTCAAACTCCACCACGCCGTACGCCTGGGGATTTTTGACTGGGTAGCCAAATATGACCGCGCCGTCCAGACCGTCTCTGGCACTTTGCAGCACAGACGTCAGGCTGTGGCCATAGAAGATGTTGTCCCCCAGAATGAGGCAGGTCTGCCCGCCGCCGATAAACGGCTCGCCGATCAGCAGGCTCTGGGCCAGCCCCTGGGGTTTCTCCTGCGGGGCGTACTGAATGTTGACGCCCAGCCGGGAGCCGTCCCCCAGCAGCTGCTGGTAGAGGGGGAGGGCCTGCGGCGTCGAAATCAGCAGGATATCCCGCAGGCCCATCAGCAGCGGGATGGACAGGGGATAGTAGATCATCGGCTTGTCGTAGATCGGCAGGAGCTGCTTGGATATGACGGTGGTCATGGGGTAAAGCCGGGTCCCCAGACCGCCGGCCAGTATAATTGCTTTCATAGCTCCCTCCTGTCCCTATGCCCTTTTATCGGTTATCCAGGTGCATATTATAAATTGAGCGAAATGGGGTAAAACCCAAAGAGTGCCATGCTCTTTGCACAATATAATTATCAAATTGTGTGCTTGTAACAAATATTTTTCCTGCGGCCTGTGCATATTGGCTCATGGCGCATATTACTCTTTTATAAATACCAAGACCCCGCGTGTTTTCATTCACGCAGGCGAGGGTGGCTTCAACTCCCACATCATCTTCGCTGATCGTACAATATCCCGCGATTTTGTGATTATAGCATGCAACTGTCACTGTAGGGCCATCAGATTTTGATAAGGTATTTTCCACCCACTGGCTGTATATTTTAGCCGCATCAGAGTCTGTAACCGGAGAAATGTGGTATTGTCCCTGATATCGTCTGAAAGATTTGAGCGCCATTGACATCAGTGTTTCTTTATTTTCTGCAATAAATGATTGATCCGGAAATAATATTTCAATGTCCTGATTAATTTCCGGTAAAATCGGATTCCCCAATAATGTTTCTTCAACAATTCCGCCGCAAAACATCAAATTTGTAAAATCATGGTTAATCGCTCGGATTAAATCGACGATGTGAGCTGGTACACGCATGGTATAATATCCTTTTTGGGCCGCGATATGTTCTTTCAGGGATACACATAATTTGTGCATAATTTCTTCCTGACTTTGACTGTGGAGAGTGTCAATTTTACTAAAGACAAATTTTACAACATAGCATGAAAAGTGGTACAGCGATGTCAATGGCTGATTCAGGGTAATGGTATATCCATATACTTCACCATTTCGAAAAATCGTCTTTGTATAGGTGTCATGTTCCTGCAAAATTTTTTCCCGCAGAGACTCATATGAGTTTTCCGCGTAACATTTTGCCAAAAGCGTATTTTGATCAAAATATGCGGCCTCGCTCATTCTGTGTACCCCCTGAATATTATTCAATAGAAATTTTAGGAGACGATTTCCCCTTTATACGTCTTTCCAATGTATCAATCATATTTTTCCATGCCTGGTTCTGGCATCTTTCAAAAGATAAAACACGTTTCCGAAACTTATCCCGTTCTCCGGCGTAAAAAATCGGATTCCGCTTCATCTCCAGTACATAGGCCATCACCTGCTCCGCTGTTCCGTCTATCATATTTTCCAGGCCAATGACCGCCGCCTGATCGCTGGCTGTCCGCGCCATTGCAATTGGAATGTAGTGCATCGCCCAGCAGATACTGGTTCCGCCGCCCTGACGCTGCGGATTTAGATACACGCTGCAAATTTGATAGAGCGCAGGCAGATCATTTTCATAGAGAATATATCGAATTTTGTGTTCATTCAGCAAGTTTTGATAGTTTTCAGACAGGTATTCGCTTTCGCTCCCCACGACCAGCCATTTCATATCCGGACACCTATTCAGTGTGCTGCACACCACGTCGATAAAGTCTTTCGACATTTCCGTATTTAACCGGCCGCCAACCGTAACAGCTACAAAGTCATCGTTTGCCAGAGAATATTTTTCCCGGCTGTAGACAGCCTGCGGTTCCGGAGCACAAACACATGTTGACAGCTCCAAGGCCTGTTTGGGATCTATGGAGTGATAGACGCTGTTTATCTTGATAAAGACATTCCATTCTATTGCGGCAAAATACGTAAAAAATGAGCACGACTGATACCCGCGCATGGGTAAAAACAGCGTTGTAAAATGCTGGCTGTATATATACGACAAGATGGAGAAGTCGTCCGACATATCGACGATCAAATCCGGGGAGAAGGCCGCCAGTTTATCCAGCTGCGCCTGCATTTTTTCCTGAAGATCAACGATATCCGTATATTCCACCTGAATGGCCGGGCCATAGGCCTCTTTGTGAAAATCTTCAAATTCCTTTGACCCGCTGTATGCCACATTGATGACAGGGCGGAACACGGGCGTGTCCACCGGTATATAAGTGTATACATCCAGCGGCATCACCATGACCTCATAGCCCAGGCCGGCCAATATTCTGCCGGTCTGAATTGAAACCTGTGTGGGAGAGGCCTTCTCCCCAAACAGCATATGGTTGAGAATACAGATTTTCCGGATTTTTCCGTCCGCTCTTTTCCTGATTTTATCTGTCTGCATGTGAAAATCATACATGCCGCACAGCTTTTTCAGGAAGTTCCGGCGCAGATTGTAAAACTCAGGAAACAGATATTCCGCGTGCAGAAAGCACATGGTGGACGTATCGTTAAACAATCCCTGCAAAAACTGCCGCAGCTCCGGCTGGTCAATCTCCAATATGCACTCCAAGAGCCGCTTCATCAGCGCCGCGTCAAAAATATCCGCCAAATACAGAATGTGCAGGAATACAATATTTTCCAATGGGGATAAGCGGCGAGAAGTCTCCCAAAAGCTGGGAAGCAAAGCCTCCCAATCGGCCTTTTTCAATTTCAGCGCCTGAACCAGCGGTTCAAAGTACAGGAGGTTTCCAAAACGGCGGGATATAAATTCCCCAATTTCCTGCTGGACCACAGGGGGATTGGAAATAAAGTCCTCCGCCGCGACGCCGGTGACCGGTCCCAGATATGTATACGGCGCCACGATCTTTTTCTCATCCACTCCGCTGTCCCGAATAATTTGACAGACCTCCGCTCCCATGACCTGGCTCATGACGGTGATGACGATCTTATCAAACGCCTCGGGCGAAATCGTTTTCAGCTGATCCGGCCGGAAGACGGGCACTTCAACATCCGTCAGCCTGTCCGCGTTGCGGTCTACAAAGCCGAAAATTTGAAATTGCGGCTGTGTCTTCAGGAATTCATAAATATCCCTGCCGTTTTTTCCTCTCGCATACAGAAGGATTTTGTCTCCGGCCTGAAAATACCGCAGAAGATAAGAAAAATTCGGCATCAAAATCTCTCCTTATACTTGATCCAGAATCAACCGGAGTTCCTGTCCGATGGTATCGTCATAGCCACATTGCCGTACGATTCGTTCCCTGGCATTCTTCGCTTTTCGCAGGAATTCGTCTGGATGATTGTATAAATGCTCAATGTCTTCTGCCATCATCCAATAGTTGTCATACTCAAATATAGATCCGCAGCTTTCATCCAGAAATTCCCGTATGGGTCCGGCGCTGGATGTGACCACAGCCATGCCGGCGGACATCGCTTCGCTGGTTGTCACCTGATGCGAATCCATTCTTGTGGGCGAGAGGAAAATCCCGTTTTCACGGAATAGTTTCCGCATCACTTCATGATCTAAATAGCATCTATGTATATGGACATTTGAAAAGTTGTGCTCCAATAACTCCTTAAAATTCTCCTCAAACAAGATACCATCGCCGTACAATTCAAAGGTCAAATGAGGAAAGCACTCCCGTTTTGACAGCTCTATAATGGCTTTTGCCGTTAAATCATTTGCATACATTCTCGTTCCATGCCCTTTAATGGACAATATATGGAACCGGTCCTGAGGTTCTTTTGAGGGTGAGGCAAAGAAATCGTGGTTAATAAAATTGTGAATCACATGATTATTTTTCGGCAGTGTTCCGACAAACTTTTTTGACCGGTCCATTTGCCATGCCGAGACAAATATGAATTGGATATGTTCCTTTTCAAAAATGTTTTTCAGAAAGCGTCTCTTTTCAGTATCGCTTCGATCCAAGGCCGCTATATTTTTCTGTATTTCGCTTTGCGTATAGTTGAACCAGCACCGATACCAGGGCAAGACTTCAAACCCATGACACCACACAATCATGGGCATATCGCCCTTGCCGGCTCGGTCTATTGCCTGCATGATTTCCGGAGAGATAAAATGAATCAAAAGCTTTCTGTAATTTCTCCCCTGCAGAAACTTTTCAAGCTCCAACTCGCCGCCCTGAAAAACCCGCACACCCTCATATGCGTACTCCTCAAAAGAGGCCCCCGCAACCAGGCCGAATGCCTCTACCTGCAATCCGGCCCTGCGGTATTGCAACACCCTCTCATGGGCAAACATACACCGGGGATTGCCCGCCGTGGGATAGCCTCCGCCGCAAATAACCAGATATTTCTCACCGTTGCCGCTGTCTGAGGGGACAGCAACTTCCCGGTAATCCAGGTTATAAAAGCTGGTCTTCCGCTTCACCGCCGCGGCGAGCGCCGCCCGCTGTGCCCGGGAGAGCGGCGCGATCAGCTGATGGGGCAAGCGGCACCCGCCCCCAGGTACAAAGCGGCTCTCCACAAGCTGCCGCTCAATCTCCACATGGGAGCCGCTGGCAATTACGACAATGGCGTCCGGATACAGCCCGCGCATATCCCCGGGAGGAATGATTGTCCGCCCCTCCTTTTCCGTGCCCCAGAGCGTCTGGTCGTTGCAGGAAAAGGCGGCGATCTCGTAATCCGGCAATTGAGAGAGGATCGCGAAGACCTCGTCGCCCCGTTTTGCTGTTCCAAAAATAATGATTTTTTCCATACTCTTCTCCCCAGGTTTCCGTCGTTAAAGGGCTGGGAACATCCCGGTGAAATCGGCTGCCGCCACATTTCTCAGCGGCAGTTTCACCGGCTGTCCGGCGGCGCAGGACAGGTAGACTGCCAGTACCATTTCCAGCGCGTTCCGCCCTGCCACAGCATCCACATAGGGTCTGCGGTCCTGACGGATCGCATCGAGCATATCTGCATAGAGGCTGGTATGCCCATTGCCATAGACATTGCTGGTTCCCTCCCACAGTCCGCGGTTTTTCGCGTCGGCGGCATCTGCATCCGCAAAATCCCACACATCAATATTGTTTGTGGATGTGCCGCCCAGCTTTACGGTTCCGGTCTGCCCGAAGAGGCACAGCGTTTCCTCCAGGTTCCGGGGATAGACGTTTGTCGTTCCCTCAATCGTCCCAATGGCGCCGTTTTTGAAGTTCACTACCGCCATACCGATGTCCTCGCACTCCAGGTAGTCGTGAAACCGCCGGCGAATCACTCCGTAGACCTCCTCTACCGCGTCCCCCATCATCCAGCGCAGCAGATCGACGCCATGAATACACTGGTTCATGAGACAGCCTCCGTCCTGCGCCCAGGTGCCCCGCCAGGGCGCCTGGGTGTAATAGTCCCGGTTCCGGTTCCAGCGCACATGGACAGAACCATGGGACAGCCGCCCGAACCGCCCCGCCTCCAGCGCCCTGCGGGTCTCCTGTACGGCCAGGTTGAAACGGTTCTGGTGGCAGGCACAGACCTTAACGCCCTTTTCCTCACTGCGCCGGATAATTTCCTCCGCGTCGTCCATAGCCAGAGCGATGGGTTTTTCGATAATAACGGGGACGCCCCGGCCGATGCAGTCCAATGCAATTTTAGCGTGCGAGCCGCTCTCGGTGGCGATGGCAATCAGCTGAAGGTCCCTTTCCGCCAGCATCTGCTGATAGTCGGTATACCGCTTAATGGACAGGTCATCCGCTAAGCCGCACTTTGTAAGCAGCGCTTCCATCGCCTCCGGCTTTACATCGCATACGGCAGAAATCTCAAGATGGTTATTCAGCGCGGCCTTTATATGGTTTACTGCAATGCGGCCGCAGCCAATCAGCGCGTATTTCATTCGGATACGTTCCCCTTTCCCTCAAAAAAACGCTTGATTGCGTCCACGGTCTTTTCTGCGGCATGGCCGTCGCCAAAGGGCTGGTAGGAGGGAGAAAAGGACACCGGTGTATTCAGTTTCGCCAAGATATCCTCCTTCTCCGGCTTGGCCAGCTGGTTGCAGCGGCCAGCCATGGTTTCAGGCCAGGAGACGTAGTCGTATATCGTGACACACGGTTTCCTGGCAAAAAACGCCTCTCTCTGCAGCCCGCCGGAATCGGTGACAATTTTCTCTGACCGGTTGACCAGGGAAATGGATGTCCGGTATCCTACGGGAAGTGTCAGCAGAATTTTTCGGTATCCCTGTTCCCGGCAAAGCCGGGCGGCGCGCGCCTGATTGCGGGGATGGACGGGATAAACTGTGGGCAGGTCCAATGCCTCCATCGCCTGAAAAATCTGGTCCAGCTTTTCATCCTGGTCTGTATTTTCCTGCCGGTGGCTGGTCATGTAGTAAAAACGTTCCGGGAGCGTTACAGGCTGTCCGTCAAGATTGGTGATTTTACGCAGCTCCGTCCCGTCCAAGCGTGCGCTGTAATAGCAGAACGCGTCATACATAGGGTCTCCGACCAGATGTACAGAGCTGAAAACGCCCTCCCGATTCAAAAACTCGACGCCGGAGGGCGTACAGACCAGGTGAAGGGCCGCAATCCGGTCCGTCACAACCCGGTTTGCCTCCTCCGGGTTTTTCAGGGTTCCCAACCGGTTTCCCGCCTCCACATGGCAGATGGGAATCCCCAGCTTCACCGCAGCCAGCGCTCCCGCCATGGTGGAGTTGGTATCGCCAAAGACCAAAAGCATATCCGGACGCTCCTGCAGGAGAACCTCCTCAAGCTGAATAATCATCCGCCCGGTCATCTGTCCATGGGTGCCGCCGGAGACGCCCAGATTATAATCCGGTTCCGGAATGTCCATTTCTTTGAAAAAGACGTCGGACATATTGTAGTCATAGTGTTGGCCGGTGTGGATCAGCACCTCCTGGAAGTCCTTCCGCAGTACCCGGGAGACCACTGCCAGCTTGATGAACTGGGGCCGGGCCCCAACGACCGTACAGATTTTTCGCATTTACAGCACCTCGATATTTGCCCGGTTTTGAATGTTCTTGCAGACATTTTTGCAGTCAAACACCGGCACGCCGCAGCCTGCCGCCATGGCATAGTCCACCTTGGTGTGGGCCGTGGCAATCACCACCAGGTCGTAACCCTTTACCGCCTCTTCCGTCAGCGCCGGAATGCCCCTGTACCACACGCCGCGGCTCCGGTACTTGGGAATAAAGGGGTCATAATAGTCCACAGCGGCACCCGTTCCGCGAAGCTCTTCCATCACCCGGAGGGCCGGACTCTCCCGGTAGTCGTCAATATCCTGCTTGTATGCCGCGCCCAGTACCAGCACCTTTGCCCCGTTCAGGGATTTCTGAAAACGGTTGAGAATTTTTCCCGCGCGTTCCACAACATACTCCGGCATCCGGTCATTGACCATCATGGAGCTCTCGATCATGGAAGTGTGGAACCCGTATTCCCTCGCCTTCCAGCTGAGATAGTAGGGATCCAGCGGGATACAGTGTCCGCCAAGACCGGGCCCCGGATAAAACGCCTGAAAGCCATAGGGCTTTGTCTTGGCTGCGTCAATGACCTCCCAGATATTGATGCCCATCTTGTGGCAAAGCATTGCCAGCTCATTCACCAGACCGATGTTGACATTCCGGTATGTATTCTCCAGAATTTTCTCCATCTCAGCTACCGCAGGGGAGGATACCGTATGTACCTCGCTGTCCAAAATCGCACGGTAAACCATGGCAATTACTTCTGTGGCGTCCGCCCCGACGGCGCCCACCACCTTGGGGGTATTGCTGGTTTTATAGACCAGGTTGCCCGGGTCTACCCGCTCGGGGGAAAAGCCCAAGTAAAAATCCTCGCCGCATTTCAGGCCGGACCCCTCCTCCAAAAGCGGCTTGACCAGTTCCTCCGTCGTACCGGGATAGGTTGTGGATTCCAGAACCACGATCATTCCCCGGCGAAGATTCTTCGCAATGGCGATGGTGGAATCCCGCACATAGCTGATATCCGGCTGCTGGTGCCGGTCCAGCGGCGTGGGTACGCAGATGGCGATAAAATCCGCCTCTTTTACAAAGGAGAAATCCGAGGTGGCGCGCAGCATCCCGGAGGCAACCAATTCTTTCAAATCCGCATCTACTACGTCGCCGATATAATTCTCCCCGGCGTTGACCATATTCACCTTTTCCTGCTGGATATCAAAGCCGATGGTCCTGAAGCCGTGTTTGGCCTTGTCCACTGCCAAGGGCAGTCCAACATAACCCAGGCCGCAGACGCCCATGGTCAAAGTGCGGTTTTTAATTTTTGCGATCAGTTCCTTCTTTATGAGCATTTTCCATCAGTCTCCTCAACGGTATGATGATCTATATCCATGCGGTATGTTTTCCCGCAGGCACGGCAGACAGCGCGAAATTGAGAGAATTGGAGCCGCTCTCCGCATTGGCAGACATACCCCTTTACCCTGGCAGGCACACCGTAAATTAAAGCATAGTCCGGCACGTCCTCAGTTACTACAGACCCAGCACCCACAAAAGCGTAGCGGCCAATATTATGCCCGCATACAATTGTGGCGTTGGCGCCGATACTGGCGCCCTTGTGAATGATGGTTTTTCGGAATTCATTTTTACGTTCGATAAAGGCCCGCGGGTTTATGACATTGGTAAACACACAGGAGGGACCCAAAAACACGCTGTCCTCGCAGACCACGCCGGTATAGATGGAAACGTTATTTTGGACCTTGCACCCATCTCCCAGCACAACCCCTGGAGAAATTACCACATTTTGGCCGATATTACAGCATCTCCCAATCTGACAGCCCTCCATAATATGAGAAAAGTGCCATATCTTGGTCCCTTCCCCAATCTTGCAATCCCGATCAACATAACTGGACTCGTGTGCAAAATATGGATTGTTCATCATAACATCTCCAGTACGGTTTCAATGACCTTCCGCTGCTCCGCTTCTTTCAAATAGGGGTGCATGGGCAGCGAAAATGTCCGGGCACAGTAATCACTGGCGTTCGGGTACGTCTCCCCATAGCGCGGTTCGTCCAAAAACACCGGAAGCATGTGCTGCGGCTTGGGGTAATAGACCATGCTGGGGATTCCTTTCTCGCGCAGGTATGCGGCGATCTGGTCCCTTTGCTTCCTGCTCTCTGCCAGCAGCGCGTACTGCGCCCAGACTGATACACACCCTTCCGCAACAAAAGGTGTCGTGAACTTTCCGGCAAACGCATCGCTGTATCGCTTCGCCGCAGCCTGCCGGGCATCCAGCTCATAAGCCTCCAGCGCCTTTAGTTTCGGCAGAAGAATGGCCGCCTGAATGGCGTCCAGCCGGGAATTCAGCCCCACGCGGACATTGTCATACTTGCCTCCTGGCCCCTTGCCATGGACACAGATGGACCGGCACAGCGCGTCGACTTCGCCGCTGTCAGTAAAGAGCGCGCCGCCATCACCGTAGCAGCCCAAAGGCTTAGCCGGAAAAAAGGAAGTAGTCGCGATATACCCAAAAGAACAGGTCCGCCGCCCCTTGTAGGATGCCCCAAAGCTCTGGGCGGCATCTTCAATCAAAGTGAGGCCGTATTTTTCACAGATAGGGCTGATCGCGTCATAGTCGCAGGGATTTCCCAGGATATCCACGGCTACGACGGCCTTGGGAGTATAGGTTCCCTCCTCCAGCACAGCTCGGATCTGCCGCTCCAGGCCCGCCGGGTCCAGGCAGTAGGTGTCCGGTGTGATATCGCAGAATACAGAGACCGCGCCGGACATCTTTGCCGGCTCCGTGGAGGAAATAAATGTCATATCAGGGCAGAAAACAGCGTCTCCGCGGCCAACGCCGGCGGCCATAAAAGCGAGCTGCAGAGCGTCGGTGCCATTGGCGCAGGTGAGGCAGTGCTTCCTTCCCACGAAAGCGGCAAGCTGTTCCTCCAGTTCCGCGACATAGGGACCGCCAATAAACTGGGCAGAGGAGAGAACGCTTTGGATATTCGTATCAATTTCAGTTTTCAGCGTCTGATATTGTGCTTTCAGGTCGATAAACTCCACAGGTTATCCCTCGATTCCGTCAAATTCGCACCCTTTTTTTACATTTTCCCAGAAAATGCGGCGGCTTTCTTCGATTCCGCAGTTGAAGAGCAGGTCCAGTGCGGAAATATTGGGTATAAACTCTTTCGAAAACATTTGAGGGTACCGGGGACATTGATAGCTTTGCACAATCACCGGGATATTTGACTCCGCAAACTGTTCCGCATTCAAAAACCGCAGCGACGCGCCGGCGCCGGTCATATAAGCAGTCGCGCCAACCGCCTGGCAAATCGCCAGCACATCATTGGAACGCCGGGCGTCAGCGTTTTTCTCATCCCCGCAGTTCCTGCGCCAATTCACGCTGCTCTGCGTTATGGTCTCAGTATGAATGTCCAAAAGATCCATGCACAGAAAAATGCTGTCCCTTGCCGCATCAAAGAGAAATTGATAATTCTTTGTAAATACAGGCATGATATGCTCCAGAATTTCGTCTCTAAATGGCGAGCCGCTATAGAGGTCCCGCAGATATGCCAAGTGTTTTCTCTGCCAATGCGCATTATCTATCGTTTGAATTTCGTTGTATTTTTTCTCCCGATACCCTTTTTTGGAGGCTGTAATGGATAAATACATTAATTCTCCATCTTTTCTCAAAAACCTGTTCCGAAGCATATAGGAACGATCCTCTAATTGAACTTCATCCATAAAGACAAACAGGTCTGCCTTGGCCATCTTGTCAAAATAACCCAGCCACGGAAAGTAATGGGGCTGATGAATTGCGGCCCTCATGTTATCATGGTCCTTTCAAATATTTTCCGGGTAAGCTCCTGGTCCGTTTCCCTGCTTACTTTCAAAAAAATTTTCTGCTCCCCAACGGCGTATTCGATCACATTCTCTTCCAGGCTGCCGGCGATTCCCTGTACTCTGTATACGACGCCTTGATGCACCGCAATCGGAGCGGGCCAGGGCGGGCATTGCGCCCGCAAAAGGTTCCGGATTTCCCGCAGGGTCATCCCGGGGTGGATGATTCCGTCTAAAGGCGTTCTGGCCTTCCAGTAATGCCCCGCCGTCATGTCCACGGAATAGGGCAATACTCCGTCCTTTCCCGCTTCATCCCACAATTGGCGGAACAGCCCGATTCCCTTTTGAGATATTTTGTCAAACACTTCTTTCGCTGTGTCTTCTTCCAGAATCGGTACGGTTCCCTGTTTTAGAATCAGCCCGTGATCCACTTTTTCATCCATGAGATGCCACGTCACGCCGGCTTCTGTTTCTCCGTTTGCGATGGCCCACTGGAGAACATTGCCGCCGCGGTATTCGGGAATCTTTCCCCCGTGCATATTCCAGATGCCATTGGGAAACAAATCCAGAGTTTCTTTTCTTAAAATCTGAGAGTAGCTCCAGGAGACTGCAAATCCTGATCCGCCCTTTTGTATCCACTGGTGAAAATTGTCCAATGCCGCCTTATCCCTGGGGTGAATTTCAAGCTCGATATGATGAAGGGCGCAAAAGGCCTGGATTTTCTCTATCTTTTGGGCGCCCAGCCGGTTTTCCGGAATGGCGACCCTGCAGATGTTCCCCGCCTCCGTCAAAAAGCGGTATAGGGCTTCAAAATCCGCGGTTGAGGTGAAGATGACAATATTTTCAGTTTTATTTCTGTATATTCTCTTGGGTGTTGCCGGGTTTTCCTTTTCACAAGCTTTCATGAAAGCACCGCACCTTATTTCTCAAGCTGGGAGTTTATTTTTCATCTTTCGGAAAAATTGAATCAATATTTGTAATGTTTTCCGCCATCTGCTGATAGCGCTCCTGGTTTGCTGAACAGACAAAATCTTTTACAGTTTGGGAAATATCCTGCTCTATATCGTGGTACCAAAAGGCGTGGGTCAGGATATGTAGGCGGTCATATGCCTCTGAGCGGACAATGTCCTCCACAGGCTCCCGCCAGCAGCGGCGGCTGTCGGAGAGATATTTGAACTCATGAAAAAACGTTTTTCCATAGGAGTTTACAATACCGGGGATTTGGTAATCTGCCTCTAATGCAGCCTTGGAGGGGCGGTGCATGGAAACACTGGAAACCGGAGTTTCCAGGAGTGCGGACAGAAGCCCGCACTCTTTTATAATATTTTGAATAATTTTGCCGGATGTCAGCGTCTGCCCGTATGCCTTTTCATCAAAATGCAGACCTATTTCATGGCCCAGAGACTGTATGCGTTGAAGCGCCGCTGTTCCGGCCTTTGAGGCGGGATTATAAAAATCTGTACGAAGCAGCACAAAATAGGTGGCGCTCACCCCCGCGTCCTGCTCCAGTTCCGCCAGGCGGACCGCCCGCGCCAGGCTGAAATCAATGTCGTGGCGAAGAATGGCGCAGCGGGGAGCGTCCTTATAGTTATGATAATTCCGAAACGCGTAGCCGCTCTCTTTCAGCAGCGCCAAAAGAGCCTTATAGGACTGATAACAAAACTCCATATCTGCACCTCCGTCCGCTTTAATCAGCGCGCGATTGTCTCGAAGACCTCCGCTAGCTGCCCGGTCAGGTTTTTGCGTTCAAATTGTTCGATCAGCGGGGAATGGAGCAGTTCCCGTTTCCCGCCCCGCTGCCATATTTGATACTCCCGTAAGATAAATTGTTTTATCTCCAAAAGCTGTGTGCTTAAGAAAGCCGCTCCATGTCCGTTTTCCCGAAGCGCCTGAGCAATGACGCTGTCCCTAGCAACCACAGCCAAGATGGGGCGGCCGCTGCGAAGATAGTCAAAGAATTTTCCTGTATAGGCAAATTTGATGCTGTCCGCATCCCCGCCTGGCAGAAGCAGAATATTGGAATCGTAATTTTCAGCCAACGCTTCTTGATGAGAAAGATACCCAGTCTCAACCAATGCGTCGCCCCAGTCATAGTTCCGCAGCACTGCCCGGCTTTCGCCGGTCATTTTCCCGATCATGCGCAGCTGGATATTCGCGAGGTCGATTTTTTGCTCGTCTATCAATTGGTGGAGGGCTTCCAGAAAAGCCGCAAAGGCGGTCACTTGCGGCTTTACATGTATCAGTCCGCTATGTGTGATTGTAAATTTTGGGGGGTGTCTCTCCGGTTCGAGAAGACCGGAAAAATCATTTTCATCATAACCATTTGTAATGGTTATACTTTTCTCAACCGAAATACTAAAGCGCTTAACATAAGATAGCGCAAAATGCCTTTCCACCGAAATATTGCAGTCTGCCGCTTTTAGTAAAATTTCTTCCAGCCGCACAAGCAGCCGATCATTTGAACTGATGAAACCCAGCTCCTTCTGACTGACATCCGTCCATGGATCCCGATAATCCGCCACCCATGGGATACCGTATTTCTGCTTCAGGTAAAACCCAATCAGATGGGCGCTATAGGGACTTGATGTGGTATAAATAACTTGGAACTTCGATAAGTTAATATGTTTCTCAATATACCGAATCGCCTCATACGCCCACAATAGCGCGGGACAGGGAAATGTGAGCAGTTTCGCTCTGCCCACCTTAGTTTGCGATAAAGACCCGGCCATTGCACTGGCCTCCGGGTCAGACTGAAGCACTGCTTTCAAAAAGTCAATCAGCGCTGTTCCTGTCTCTGTAGGAAAGGAAGTCATACGCATGGTATACACCGGGTCTGGAATTCGTATAACGTTCATTCCCGCCGGAATTTCCTCCAAAAGGCTCTCGTCCATATAGTTCATTTCCAGAGGCGCGCGGTCCGTTGAAATAACGGCAGGCCACCAATTGAACTGCGGAAGATACTTTGCGAATTTAATTGAGCGGAACACACCGGACCCGCTTAGAGGCGGGAAATAATACGCCGCCATCAGCACCTGCCTGCAATCGTCCGGCGGCTCATGGAACGCAGCCTGTTCTGGTTTCGGAGCGAATTCGCTATGCCCTTCCCCCTCCAGGATTTTCAGAAAAGACCGGTAGTTGTGAATCCCTGCCTCTTCAAGCTGTGCGGCAATCGCGAACAGCACTTCTGCGCCTGTAGAAATTACAATATCATAATCTCCGTGTATCTCCCTCAGCCGCTCAAACGAGATGACAGGGACATCCAGTACCCGCTGTCCCTCTATCAGCTTGTTGTTGTCGGAAAAGCAGAATATATTCTCGCGGCCAAAGTAGTTCAGCGCCGCTCTCCCGTATTTGCCTGCGCCAAACAGGATAATCTGTCTCATAGCCCCTTATCTCCCGCTTTCCCTATACAGGTCTTCCAGTACCCTTGCCTGCTGCCGGATGTCATAGCCTGCCATCCGTACTGTTTCACACCCAGACTCCCGGTCACACGGCTGGGCCGCCAGCTGTTCCAGTGCGCAGGTCCACACGGCGGCATCCAGCGGCCTATGCCAAATGTTTTCCGCGAACGCCACATCCTTTGGCACCTGGTCGGACACTATACACGGCAAACCGGAGGCCGCCGCCTCTACCGCTGCAATCCCGAGACCCTCAAATCTGGACGGCAGAAGGAAGAGATCCATCGCCTGCAAATAGTCTTCCACATTGTTTTTCCACCCAAGCAGCAGCACATCTTTTTCCAGATGGCTGCCGCTGACCTGCTTCGCCAAATCCTCCCGCAGTTCTCCGTCGCCGGTAATCAGCAGCTTGGATTTTGGGTGGTTTTGATGGAACTTTGAAAATACATCAATTAAAAACGAATGGTTTTTCTGATATGACAGCCGGCCGGACGTGCCCAGCACCAGCGCGTCGCCAAGGCCCAGCTCATGCCGAATCTGCTCCCTTTTTCCGGCGTTGAACTGATATTTCTCCACCGCAATGGCGTTCTTGATAATTCGAATCCGCTCTTTGGGAATCTGAGGCCCAAACAGCCAGTCTGCCGCAAGCTGGGAGCAGGCCCAGAAATCTGTGGCCAGATCCGGAGAGAACGCCCGCTTGACCTCCTCATGACGGCGGCGGAGCTGTTCCCGCTTTTTTTCATCCGGCTCGTCGATAAAGGTGGAGTGAGAATGGACAATCACTTTTTTGATTCCGGCTTCCCGCGCAAGCTCCTCCAGCAGAAAACCGGTCCAAAAACAATTGTTCAGATGCAGAACGTCATATCCGCTTTTGAATATCTCCCGAATTCTCTGTGTAAAGAGGTCCTTGTCCTGACCGGCGGTTGTCCGCAGGAGATGTACCTTGTATTCAAAATCCCGGTACTGCTCCGCGCCCTCCAGAGCCTGGTTCTGCGTCAAAAAATCAAACCGGAATTTCTCCTGGTCCATATAGCGGTAATAGTTAAATACAAACGTCTCAATTCCGCCGAACCCCGGCGATACCAGCTGCAGAACTCTAATCGGTTTCATGTTTCAGCTCCAATCCTGTTTTTTGACCGCACTACACCAAATCAGAAACATTTGATACCCTGTGGAAAAACGGGTCATCCACCGTTAACGACAGAAAATCTCTGTCTTGAATTTCGATTTTATGAACCAGAGACAGGATCAAACTTCCCAAAGACCTTTCGTCCAGGCTCTCCCATTCCGGATCGAGTTTTCGAAACATTTCAAAATAATCGGCAGCTCCGTCCTGAACGCGCTGAATACACCGCAGATCCTCATCGGACCGGGTTTCCCGCACAAAGCAGGCGTCCCCATTTTCATCAAATCCAAATACCGAGGGCTGCGGAGCGGTAATCACCGCTTCCAACACATAAAAATTCCGGTAAACGCCGCTGTCCCCACTATAGAAAGGAGAGATCTCCAACCCTTTTGCCTCCATATAGCCAGGGTCCAGCTGTGAGAAATACAGCCCCTTTAAATGCCGGTCCAGCAGTCTCTGCACATACATCTGAACGGTTCCGCGGGCCGAGAAATCGCAAAAGGCGATCTCGCCCTCCGCTGTTTCCAGATTTTGGAGATAGGTGAGGTAGTTCTTTCGGTTTACCTCTGCCGCTTTTAATATCTCCTCCCTATAATCCAGCAGTCTGCCGCGTTCCGCATCGGCCTCCACCGAAATTCCAAACCGCTCCCGCAGCTGCTCCTGGAGGCTGCCGCTGAAGCGCATGGACTCTACATAGTGAATATCCCCGTCATCCTCTATGCCGGCACGGATTGCGGCAAAGCGGGAGGTCAAAAAATAGACCGAATTCGCTGACGTGTCCAACTGGTCGTAGAGTTTTTTGATAAGATACCCGTCTCTGGCGCAGAACCATATGTTTTTTAGCCCGCGCTGCCGCATCTGCCGGTAGAGCCAAATCACAAAGCCGGTGATGACTGGGCCCAAAAATAAATAGCCAATATCGTAGGCGTCAGCCACGTGGATTTTCCGCTCCGGTTCCTCAAACTGAAAGGGGCTGTTGAACAAATTCGCCGCCAGCATCCCGGTCTGAATCCTGCTGGATAAGCTGTGAATCTTCTCCCACAGCCCCAAATAGCCTGCCTTTTCAAAGAGCTCCAGTCCGCTGAATAGCTGGCAGGCAGTATAGCCGCTTCGCTCCGCGCTCTTTATGTCCGCGTCTATGGAATCGCCGATATGTACACAGTGTTTTTCGGGAATCCGCTGCCGCAGCACCGTGAACAGACCCTGGGTTTTGCCGGTCCGGTAGTCGCAGGAGGCCAAAATATCTGTATAGAAGGTAATGCCGCAGTGATTCAGCAAAGCGGCCAGCTGGTCTTTTGTATAAAAGGTATCGGAGACGATATACACGGGCTTGCCCTGCTGGTGCGCCTCCCGCAAAAGCGTACAGAGTTCCTTTCGCGGAACAACCAGATCCCGGTCAGTCTCCCACTCCAGCCGCGCCAATTCCTCCGGCCGGATACCGGGGATGGAATATCGCTCTAAAATATACGAATAGATTTCAAGCAGCGTTGGAACGGTAGTCTTTCCCAGTTCCTTCTCTCCTTCAAGCCGCTTTTGGGGGAAGCAATCGATAACGATTCCCTTTTGCTTCAGCCGCAGACCGACGATTTCAAATACATCCGCGGGAAACAGTGTCCGGCGCATCAGCAGCGTGTCAAAGAGGTCTGCGCTGACCGCGTCATGTGTGTCGATCAATTGCCGGACCATCTCTTTAGAGGCGCCGGAAATGCCTGAAAACGAATATGCCGCTTTTTTCGGCGTGCGCAAGTCCTCCCCATGAATGTCGACCAGTGTGATCCCGTGCTCCGCGCAGACAGTTTCGATCCGCTTGGCAATTACTTTGCAGGATTCCGGCCGCGCCGCCACGATGATCAGGCGGACCTGCTCCCGAACCGCCTCCTCCATGGAAAGAATCGATTTGCCGTAAAGATTACCGCTGGTCTGATAGCCGTCCAACAGCCCCAATACGTGACAGCCGTCCAATTGCTCCAAAAGCGTTTGGGTCAGCGGACTCAGGCCATAAATGGCGATCTTATCATTTTGGTATGTTTGAAGAACTGCCTTCAGCTCCAAAATAGACCCTCCTCAGCATCAAGAGCGCCAGCGGACACAAGGACTCTCCTATCTGTCTCCACAGGTGTAATATGTCAGCGTCCGCTGAATCCCCTCGTTCAGATCTGTCCTGCTTTTCCAGCCAAGCTCTCGCAGCTTACCGCTGTCTCCTGTTACAACGGAAATGGCGTCTTTGACCTCCGGCGTGTTCCGCGTGGACCAGTCAAATACAACCCCGGCTCCGTTTCCCCATCGTTTCGCATACAGTTCAGCCAGCTCCTTCACCGAACACTCACCCGCCTCGTCGCAGATGTTGTAGCGCTCCCCTGCTTTCCCATAGAGCAATACATCCAACAGAGCGTGTGTTGCGTCCGATATATACATAAAAGAGCGCAGCGCCGACCCGTCGCTTTTCAGCACAATTTGATTCTGGGTCTGCAATTGCCGGACGAAATCGCCGTGAAGCCTCCCGTCCGTTAACGACACGCCGGGGCCGTAGATTTGGACGGGCCGCACCGTTACGCAGGGCATCCCGTACAATGTGTAATAGAAGCTGCACAGGGTCTCCGCCGCGCGTTTTCCGAGAGAGTACGCATTTCGTACGTAGGTCCAGTCCAGAACGCCTGTATCCGTTTCTTTCCTGCGTCCTTGCACCGGACAATCACCGTAGACATCTACGCTGCTTATCAGCATAAACCGGCGGCTGTGCTTTTCCCGGGCAAGCTCCAAAAGGTTTTTGCAGCCGAAGAGATTGGCCTCAAATGTTTCCAGGGACTTCTCCCAGCGGGACTCGCTGCCGACGGGACTGGCGGCATGAATACAGATATCAATCTCGCCTCCCCAGGAAACAGGGTCCCGTACGTCCTGGAGCAGCAGACTAAAATGGGGGTCTTCCAAGTACGCTGCAAACTGCGTTTTTGCTTTTTTTTGATCTCTGCACAGGGCCAAAATCTTGATGTCGCTGTGGGTCCTTTGATCGTACTCCAAAACAAGGTAAATAAAGTAAGACATCAGAAAACTGTTGGCGCCGGAAATCAGCATCGTCTGGTGGTCCAGCCTTTCCAAATCGTGCCTTTCCGCCAGCAGCTTTTCAATATCTTCCTGAATGATGTTCTTCACCTGTTTTACTCCCATCTGTTTTCTTTTTCACAGAAGAGCGGGTATAATGCCTTGGCAATGGCCAAGTCCTCCGGATAGGTCACTTTGATGCAGAACCGGTCCCCTTCCACCATGGCAACTGGAATCCCCAGACGCAAAACCAACTCGCTGTCCTCATATACCTCTCTCGTCTGAGGTGCGCTTCTATACGTCTCATGCGCCGTTTTCAGGACTCCATAACGATAGGTCTGCGGACCCTGCTGCACAAAGAGCTTTTCCTTTTGCAGCGTCTGATCCGCCATCACTCCGTCATCACTGGCAGTTACCGCATCCGTCGCCTTTACTACAGTGATGATGCCGTCATGCTCTTTGATCAGCTCATAGTGTTTGTTGACAGTCTCCTGAGCCAAAAGCGGACACACCGAGGTCATGATGATCACGGTATCTGTTTCTTTGGCCGGTATGGTGCACATCCCGCTGTACACAGAATCAAAGCGTGTCACGCCTGCCTTTGCCACATATTTTAGCTTCGAGATATGATACCGCTGGCCCCATACCCAGACCTGGGGGATGTATTCTTCCAAGGTCACCACACAGACCTCATCAATATTTGCGTTTCGCTGTGCGGTCTTCATGGAATATGCCAGCATAGGCATCCCGGTCATCTCCACGAATTGCTTCGGCAAATTCCCGGAATTAAACCGAATGCCATAACCGCCGGCTAAAATAATTGCGTAATTCATTCTGCCTTTCCTCCCCCGCAGCTGTCTGGTTATCTTGTTGTTCAAACCCCCGTTTAGGAATTTGATCTGTGCTTCCAATTTGTGCTTCTTTACGGCATTACGGCGTAAAGCACGGTTTCATTTGCATAATTTGAGTGATGACGGATATACAGCCTGTACTCTGGGACCAGTTCCTTGATATACAGGGGAATTGCCGTCATATCCCCGGGCTTATGGTAGATACAGATTGCCAGCTTTGGTTTGTGGCGTTGAATCGTCCTTTTTGCGCCCTTTAGGGCCTCCAATTCCGATCCCTCTATATCCATTTTAATCATGGTAATGCGCTCCCCGGAGGGCACCGCCTCGTCAATGGGAATGACGGCGATGCTGTTTTCTCCATTCGTACATATACGGGAAGCTCCGTCTGCGGTTGTCTTAAAGTAGAGTGTTCTCCGCTCGCTCCATGTCCCGTACGGAAAGAGCTCTGCCTCGGAGAGGGACTCCCTGCGTTTTCGCTCCAGGCAGATTTGGTAGCACTCCGGGTCCGGCTCAAAAGCGTAAATGCGCTTTACGTGTTTGCAGTGTTTTTTAAACACAAGGGAGGAAGCCAGGTTGAGACAGCCCGCGTCAATTAAGATTTCTTCCTCCCCGTAATACATAAAATCCGGGCTGAAATACTGGTCCGGATCTTCATATTTGTAATACTCGATCAGACTGTACACCTGATCCTGAGGATACCCGCCATCCAGCAGTATCTGCTTGATTTCTTTATCCGCCATTGTTGTACTGACGATAACATTGAACTCTTTTCTTGACAGCAGCTCTTCCGGACTCATGACCGGCCAGCCGCAGTAGCCGTTTTTCTGTTTCTCTTTTGTCCGGCTGCAAAAACCGGCAAAACGTTCGTCGTCCTGCCAATATGGGAGAATGATCTTGCCCGCCATTCCCGCTCCATAGAGAATGACCTTGCGGTCTTTCGGCATGGAATCTCTCAAATCGGCGGGGCTTTTTCCTGTATAGAGCGGAATACCCGGCAGGTAGGTGGTTACAATGGAATCGATATACCGCTTTTGCCTAGAAACCAGCCAGTTCAGGCGTTTCAGATAGATATCGCGGGATTCCGCGTCCTCCAGCATGTCATATACCCGCCGGTAATCTTCTAATGTGCCCTGCGTCATTGGGGTCCCCTTTCAAAATCAAATCAGCCAGTCCAACGCAAGCTCCCATGCCGCCAGCGGGTGGTCGGGCTTGCTCTTCTCCCCGTGGAAGTCGCTGCCGCCGGTGACATGCAGACCATATTTTTCCGCAATATGCAAATACTCGGCCGTCTGTTCTGGAGTGTGGATGGGGTAATAGCATTCAATGGCGTCTAATCCGTAGCTGACGAGCCGCCGCACCAGTTCCTCCAGGCTCTCTCCGTTCAGCACGATTTGATAGGGATGGGCCAGGGAGACTTTTCCGCCGGCTTTTTTGATCCGTTCCACACAGGTTTGGGCGCTGGGCTTTGTGCCCTTTTCGATTGCCTGAAATTCCGGTGTGTCCAGATAGCGGTCAAAGGCCTCTTTCCAGTTGGCGGCATAGCCGCGGCGGAGCATGACTCTTGCGAAGTGCGGACGGCCCACCGCTCCGCCGGCGGCCTCCTGGTCCACCTCGTCCAGGGGAATTTCCAAACCTTTTGTCCGCAGAAAATCCCGGATGCGGTACTTGCGGTCATCGCGTCCGCCCTTCAGGTCTCCAATCCATCCGCGCAGCAGGGAGGGAGAAAATCCGTAGCCTAAAATATGCAGGTTCAGATAATCGTCCGAACTCAGTTCGATTCCCCGCACAACCTGCAGCCCCAGCGCCCTGCCGGCCTCCACAGCTTCGTCCAGTCCGTCCAGATTGTCGTGGTCGGTGAGGGCCAGCACCTCCGTACCCCGCTCTTTGGCCAGGCGGACCAGCTCCGCCGGGGCATACTGCCCGTCCGAGGCTGTGCTGTGGGTGTGTAAATCAGCCTTATAAACCATACGTGCTCCTACTCAAGTCCAAAAAACTTCTCCAGGCGGGATACGATCTCCTCCGGCGTCTCCTGGCCGTCATTCTGGATGACAATATTGGAATGTCCCGGTTCATCATAGGGCAGGTCTACACCCACCACGTTTTTCGCCCCGGAGGAATACAGCTTTTTCTGGTCCCGGCGGTACAGCGTTTCACGGGTCACCTTAATATAGATCTCCCGATAATTGGCAATATTCTCCCGGTTCCAGGCACGGACTTCCCTGTACATTGAGATGCTGCAAATCACCACATCTTTCCCCTGATCCGCCAGATCCCGAATTCTCCGAAACGTTTGCAGGGCGCCGGTTTTCCGCGCCTGGGTGGTGTACCGGTCTGTCACCAGAACTGTTCCGTCCGCCGTGCTGTCGCCCAGCTTGAGCCGGACCTGATCTCCATCCAGGAGGACCGCCTCCGGGCTGCGTCTTTTCAGCCGCTCGTAAAACAGCCCGCCGATGGTGGTCTTGCCCGCTCCAGCCAGGCCGGTGAAAAAATAGACCGTTCCCTTTTTGTCCACGCTCAAATGTCCTCCCCGTTGGTCTTGTCCAAAATCTCCAGAACCTCCGCCTGTAAAAAGGCAAAGCCCTTTTGCAGGGCCGCCCGGCGCCGGTCTGTGCAGTCCTTCCCGGCGGATGTCTCCGCCAGGTCCAGCATCCGCTCCAGAAGGTACTGGGCCCGGTCCAGAGCGCCCGTGTCCAGATCTCTGAAATCTCTCATCCGGTCAGTGGTACAGCGGCTGCTCCAGCAGCGCCGGGTCCGGCTCCAGCTTCCTTATCATGCGGAGGGGCTGGCCGGTCTTGCTCACGAAGCGAAGGCCGTTCAGCAGAATCCTTGTGTTTTTCAGCCGGTTTTCTTCGCAGGCCTTCATGTAATTTTCCAGCATCTCATCCCGCGGAGACTTGCCCTTCCACTCCAGCGTCTGGTCCCCTATGGTGGCTTCTACAAGGGCAAATACCTTTGACCAGGTTTCGCGGATGTAGCCGTCCAGCGTAGTGAACCCATGAATCAGCTCTTTGGCCCGCTCCTCATCCACCGGCGCGCCGTCGTAATAGTGGAAGTCGTATCCATAATACTCATAGGCGTCCCGGAGGAAATACTCAATAAAATACCGCTCGTCGTCGTTGACAAACTCGTCGTAGGTCCGGTACACCGTCTCCGGGTCGAAGCCCTTTGCGTTGCCGGGCACATAGACTTCCTTTCCGCCCTCCGTGCACTCTGTCATGGACTGCGTATAGGGCAGGTCCAGAAACGCCGCCAGCGCGGTGAAGGTCGCCTTCGGATTCAGCTTTCCGTCCTCAAAGCGGACCACAACGCTGTCCTTGAACAGGCGGTCCTCCGGGTCGGCCATAAAACTGCGGTTGAAGATCCGCTCGGAGATGGCGTCGTTGACGATGGTCTTCGGCGCCGTCGGATTCTCCCTCTCCTTCCGCTCTGCCTGGAGCGCACTTTGATACATAAATCTTACCGACGCGCCATGGCTGGTGGTGAAGCGGCGCATAGGGCTGAACGTCTTGATATACGGAAAGCCCGTGAACAGAGGGGAGTTTTTGATCTCCTCGTAAGAGGGCATGTTCAGCACCGCGCAGCCCTTTTCCGTGTTTACGCCCAATCCGGCGGGCATTTTGGTGAAGTGGGGCTGGACAAACACGGCGGGGGCGATCCGGGAAGCCCGGTCCAGCCCCGCTGTGGCGGTGGAATTCTCCAGATACACCGCCGCCATAATATCCTTGGCCGTCCGGCCTTTCAGACGGTAGAGCTCCTCGATCCGCCGGGGATTCTGCCATTCCGCAAAGAGCTCCTGCGCGTGGCGCAGGCTCTGTGCGCTGTTTATCCGGTTTTCATAGTCAGCGACATCTTTTTCTATGGCTTCCATCAGGATGGAGGGAAGAACCAGCAGATTGGGGTGAGCGTCAAAGACCTCGTTGAAAAAGTCGCCGCCGTTGTGATAGGACAGCTGGGTGTGCCAGATCAGGCGGCTGACCTCCCGGATGCCGACGGGCTTCAGGGGACAGCGGCTGTAGTCGACGCCGTACTCCGCCTTGAAATCGATGGGATAGCGTTCAATTTCCCCGCCAATCAGGAAGACGATCTTTTCGTCTTTCAGCAGGCGGTGAAAATCCAGGCACTGCAGATGGGCGCAAAAGACCGCCCAGTCGGCATAGTGGAGATACAGGTGGTTCTCCCTGCCTACGTCCTCGCTTCTGCGCACGTTGTCATGCAGATATTCCAGCTCGTACTGGCTGTAAACGTCGTCCGCCAGAATGGGGTTTTCCAAATCGCGAAAGAAATTCCGGCTGACCACGGGGTTTTTGAAGTTGATATAATCACCGAACCGCTTCTGGTCCGGATAAAAGGGAACATAGCCGTCGCCGTCATAGGGGAAAAACCAGACGGGCAGCTCGTCGAAGGGGAGAAAATCCCTCCGGAAAAGATAGGGGTATTTTTTCAGCAGCTTGCAGTTCCGCTGGTAGCGGGACCGTAGTTCCTGTGCGTTGGGCTCGTAGAAAGCCCCGATCATGACGGGCAGAATCTGCTCCTGAAAGCAGCCCTGATTATAGAGCCTGCAAAAGTGGGTATAGGAGATCTGGTAGTCTCCGCCGGACTGCAGAATATAAGCCGCCGCCTCCAGCTCTCCGGCGGGGTCAAGGCCCTGGTGGAGGGCCAGCTTATAGGCGTTTTGCGCCTCCTCCGCACTGCCAAGCCCTGCCAGCCTGCGGGCGATGTCAATTGCCTCCATGGGCGTTCCTCCTTTACAGGGAAGCGGGGCGGGCCAAAGCCCGCCCCGCTTGGTTGGGGTTGATGCTGTTTTCAGAACAACTGTGCTGATTAGCCGAGGAGCTGCAGCACGCCCTGGGGAACAGCGTTGGCCTGAGCCAGCATGGCCTGGGCGGACTGAACCAGGATGTTGTTCTTGGTGTAGGCCATCATCTCCTCGGCAACGTCGGTGTCGCGGATGGTGGACTCGGCGTCCTGGATGTTCTCCGCCATGACGCTCAGGTTGTTGGCGGTGTGCTCCAGACGGTTCTGGGTGGCGCCCAGGTCGCCGCGGATGCCGGAGACGTAGTTGATGGCGTCCTTGATCTTGTTGATAGCGCTGGAAGCGCCGCCGGGAGTGCCGATGTCAATGCCGTCGATGTCCATAGCGCCGTAGGTGTGCATGTCGCCGATGGAGACGTTCAGCTGGTTGTAGCTCTCGCTGGTGTCACCGATCTGCAGCTGCAGGCCGCCGGCGGCACCGCCAGCGGCGCCGGCCTGGCCGATCTTCACAAGGCCGGTCCAGTTGCCGTCAAGCGCAGAGTCGCTCTCGCCGACCAGGTTGTTGACGCTGTAGTCAACCTTGCCCTCGATCTCGGTCAGGTGGACCTCGGCAGAGGTGTTGTCGGTGGTGACCTTGAACATGGAGTTGTTCTTGGCGGCCTCGGTCAGGCGGCGGACAGCCTCCTTATCCAGGTCGGTGCCGGTCTTGTTCACCTGGGTCAGGTCGATCACGTTGCCGCCGGCGTTGGCGTACTTGCTGTCCTTGCCCACGGCGAAGGTGTAGACGTCCTTGCCGATCATCAGCTGCATGCCGTCGGACACGCCGGAGAGGGTGAACTTGCCGCTGGCCAGCTGGCGGTCCTCAGCATAGATGGCCTTCTTGTCCACACGGACAGTATCGGTCCAGGCGTTGTTGGCATCGTTGCTCGCCGTGCCCCCGCGCACAGCGTTGGAGCAGGCATAGGTGACGGTCATATCCGCAGTGAACTCCTGGCTGGGGGCGCTCTTCATGGTCAGGGTGATGCCGTTGGCGTCGGCCGTGGCGGTGAACTTCTCGCCGCCGATGGTGATATCGCCGGCGGTGGCGGTGAAGGAGATGTTGCTCAGGGTCTTGTTGGAGCCGGTGAGGGTGGCGGTGGCAACGGTCTTGCCGCCCACCGTGACCTTGATGGAGCCAGTGGCAGCGCTGCCGGTCCTGACTTCCAGGCCCTTCGTATCAATGGTGTAAACACCGGCCTGAGCGTTCTCGGCGGGCTTCACGGCGTCGATCTCGGGGGTAACCGCAACATTGCTCATGCCGGAGGAGGCGGCGGCGCTGCCGGCGTCCAGGTCGCCGTTGAGCAGCTGGATGCCGTTGAAGTTGGCGGACTCGGCGATACGGTTAATTTCGGACTTCAGCTGGGTGACTTCCTTCTGCAGGTTGTAGCGGTCCACCTCGTTGTCATAGGTGCCGTTGGCGGACTGGGTGGCCAGGTAGGACATACGGTTGAGCATGTCCTGAATCTCCTGCATGGCGCCCTCAGCGGTCTTCACCAGGGAGATGCCGTCCTTCACGTTCTTCTGGGCGGCGTTCAGGCCGGTGATCTGGGCCCGCATCTTCTCGGAAATGGCCAGGCCAGCGGCGTCGTCGCCGGCGCGGTTGATCTTGTAGCCGGAAGACAGCTTCTCCAGGTTCTTGCTCAGCGCGGAAGTGTTGGTGTTGTAGTTGCGGTAGGCGTTCATCGCCATAATATTGTGCTGAATAC
>NZ_CAJULS010000004.1 GCF_910587525.1 uncultured Oscillibacter sp.
ACCGGCTATATCTACTGCTCCGATACCCCGGAGAACGGCGGCTACGGCGAGGACCATGTCACCGCCTTTGACACCGGCGCCCTGGCCGTCATGGCCTTGGTCAACGGCCAGGTGGACGCCGTGGTCATCGACAACGAACCCGCCAAGAGCTTTGTGGCCGAGAACGAGGGATTGAAGATTCTGGACACTGAGTTCGCTGTGGAAGACTACGCCATCGGCCTTGCCAAGGGCAACACCGCCCTGCTGGAGGCTGTCAACGCCGCCATGGCGGAGCTGAAGGCCGATGGTACCTTCCAGGGCATTGTGGATAAGTATATCACCGCCGAGTAAAGAGACTGAAAAGGGCGGCCGGAGGGCCGCCCTTTTTCATCATGGAGAAAGAGAAAGGAGGCCCCCATGTTCCAATCGCTGACCGACTGGCTGATCCGCATCGGTCCCCGCCTGCAAAGGGCTTTCATTGAGGGCGACCGCTGGAAGCTCTACCTCCAGGGCCTGGGTACGACCTTGGAGCTGACCGTCATCGCCCTGATCTTCGGCGTACTGCTGGGGCTGGTGGTGGCCGTTATCCGCTCCGCCCACGACCAGCAGCGCCTGGGCCGGAAGAGGAATCCTCCGCTGGAGATTTTGAACGTGCTCTGCCAGATCTACACCACCGTCATTCGGGGCACCCCTATGCTGGTGCAGCTGTTCATCTGGACCTTTGTCATCTTCCCCGCCCAGCGCAACAAGGTGCTGGTGGCCTTTATCGGCCTGGGTGTCAACTCCGGGGCCTATGTGGCGGAGATCATCCGGGGCGGATTGATGAGCGTGGACGCGGGCCAGTCCGAGGCGGGACGTTCCCTGGGCTTGGGGTATTTTGACACCATGCGTTTCATTGTCATCCCCCAGGCGTTTAAGAACATCCTGCCGTCCCTTGGCAACGAGTTCATTACGCTGTTCAAGGACACCTCGCTGGCGCAGGCCATCGGCGGCGCGGAGATGCTGTACTATGCCAGCACCATCGGCGGCAGAACCTTCGACTATATGCCGCCGCTGATCGGCATCGCCGTGATGTACTTAAGCGTCGTCATTATTTTCACTTGGCTCCAGGGGAAGCTGGAAAGGAGGCTGCGGGAAAGTGATCGACGTTAAAAATCTATCCAAATCCTTTGGGGATCATCTGGTGCTCAACGACATCTCCCAGCACATCGATCCGGGGGAGAAGGTGGTCATTATCGGGCCCTCCGGCTCCGGTAAGTCCACGTTCCTCCGGTGCCTGAACCTGCTGGAGATCCCCACCCAGGGGACCATTACCTTTCAGGGTACGGTGATTACCGATCCCAAGGTGAAGATCGATCAGGTGCGCCAGCAGATGGGCATGGTGTTCCAGCACTTCAACCTGTTTCCCAACATGACCATCCGGAAAAACATCACTCTGGCTCCGGTGCGCACAGGCCTGATGAAGCAGGAGGAGGCCGACGCGCAGGCGGACACCCTGCTCCAGCGGGTGGGCCTGACGGACAAGGCGGACGCCTACCCCAGCCAGCTCTCCGGCGGACAGAAGCAGAGGGTGGCCATTGTCCGGGCTTTGGCCATGAAGCCCCAGCTGATGCTGTTTGATGAGCCCACCTCCGCCCTGGACCCAGAGATGGTGGGCGAAGTGCTGGACGTGATGAAGGAGCTGGCCCGGGACGGTATGACCATGGTGGTGGTGACCCACGAGATGGGCTTCGCCCGGGAGGTGGGCAGCCGTGTGCTGTTCATGGCCGACGGACTGGTGCTGGAGGAGGGGGCCCCGGAGGCGGTCTTCGGCAGTCCCAAGCATCCGAGATTGCAGGATTTCCTCAGCAAGGTTTTGTAAGAAGCAAAGCGGAGACCGCCTGCGCGGCGGTCTCCGCTTTTTCAGTGCAGGGGCTGAAAGGGCGTTCCCGTCAGCAGGTCGTGCCAGGTAAAAACGCCGTTCGCCAGTGTCATATAGCTGTGGGGCGTACCCTCCTTGGGCAGAGAAAGGGAGCCGGGATTCAGATAGGTGAAGCCATCGAGGTCCCGGCGCACAGGCAGGTGGGTGTGGCCGCAGAGGAGGAAATCCCCTGTTCTCAGAGGCGGCGGGTTGTCCGGACCATAGTTGTGGCCGTGGGTGGCGAAGATATTGAGGCCGTCCGCCGCCAGAAAGGCGTACTCCGCCAGCATGGGGAACTCCAGCACCATCTGGTCCACCTCGCTGTCGCAGTTGCCCCGGACGCACAGCAGCCGGTTTTTCACGCTGTTGAGCAGGGCGGTGACGGCCCGGGTGTCGTACTCCTCCGGAAAGTCGTTCCGGGGGCCGTGGTACAGCAGGTCTCCCAGCAGCACCAGCCGGTCCGCTCCCTCACGGTCAAGGGCCTCCAGCAGGGCGCGGCAGCACCGGGCGGAGCCGTGGAGGTCAGACGCGATCATCCATTTCATCAGATTCACTCCTTCGTGTATTTTGTGCCCGCATCCGGGAAGGAGGCCCTCACAGGCGGCGGACCATGATCCACTCCTCCTCCGTGCCGCGGAAAATCTCAAATCCCATCCGCCGGTACAGATTGGCGGCAGGGTTCGCCTTTTGGACGGAGAGGGAGACCTGTTTGTATCCGCCCTGCCGGAGCCGTGTGAGCATATGCTCCAGCAGGTTCGTCCCGATCCCCCTTCCCCGGTACGCCGGATACAGGGATATGGCGAGAGAGGGGGTCTCATCGTCCACATGGCCGTAATCATCCATGATCCGCGCCCAGACGGCGCCAACGGCCTGACCGCCGGCCTCCGCCATCAGGCACACATCACCGGGCCGGCTGCCGAACTCCCGGATATAGACCCGCAGCGCCTCCTCGTTGAGAATAGACCTGGGCGGAGGCGCCGTTCCCTCCGGAAGAAAGATGGCCTCGTATAAAAAATCCTCCAGAAGGGGCGATTCCGCCGGCCGCATATCCCGTATGGTATAACGCATCGCTGTCTTCCTCCCATGAGAATCCCCGGCGGAGTGTGCCCCGCCGGGGATTACTGCGCGTTACCGCCGCCTGCGTCCGCCCCGCTTGCCGTCCATGCTGCGGTTCAGGTCCGCCATCTTCCCCTCGGAGGAGGAGAGAAAGCGCTTGAGCTTGTCCTCAAAGGCCTGGTCGCCGGAGGGGGGCAGGGGCTTTTGTGCCGCCTGAACAGGATGGGGATGGTCCGGCTGCTGCGGAGCCGCCGGGCGGGGCGCCTGAAAGGGCCGGGGGCCCCGGGGCGCAGGACGCTCCTGAGGCGGCAGGGCCTTTTTGATAGAGAGGTTGATGCGCCCCTTCTCTGCGGAGAGGACCAGGACTTTTACCTCCTGTCCCTCCTGCAAAAAGTCGTGTACGTCGTTGACGAAGGTGTTGGCGATCTCCGAGATATGTACCAATCCGGATTTTCCGCCCCCCAGGGCGACAAACGCGCCGAATTTCGTGATGCTGGCTACCTTGCCTTCCAAAATACTCCCAACCTGAGGATCCATACTGCTGCTTCTTTCTCCTTCCAAAGATTTTTTCACACACATATTATGAAAAGAACAGGCCGGCTCCCGGCGTGGGGAAATCAAGAATTCCCGTCCGCCCGGTGCCGGTCAGTCTATTCCATCGCAAAGCACATACTCGCCGGGAAAGACCATGCCCAACTCGTTCCGGGCAATCTCCTCCATCTTTTCCTGATTGCCTCCGGCCGCAATATCGGAGGCCAGGGTACTATTTTCCTGGCGCATTACCTCTACCTGAGCGGCGAGAAGATCTTTTTCTGCCTGGGCGGCTTCCACCTGGCCCTGGAGACGGTACAGCTGCCAGCTGATGCCCAGCAGCAGAATCAGCAGCAGCGCCTTGGTCAGAGGACCGGCGCGGAGAATGCGGCGTTTTCTTTTTGCCGCCCGCTCTTTTTTGGACATTTCTGCTGCCTCCTCCCCGGGATGGACGCCTCCATCCGTTTTTTCTTATTGTATAGCATTTCCTCGTAAAATAAAAGAGCTTTTTTCCGTGAAGGGCAATTTTTTTGCAAAAATTTTTTGTCCACAGCACAGGCAGGGACAAAAGCCAAGCCAAATACGCCAGTGTATCGGCCCAAAAGGTCCAAACAGGACGCAGCAGCTCCGAGAATACGCCGAAAAACAACACCGTCCCGCCCAGTGCCCCCAGCACCACGAAACCCCGTAGCTGCCCGTCCGCCCCCCGCAGGAGGAAGAGGAATACGGCGATTCCGGCCAGGAGACAGTACAGGCTGTCCAGCAGCCCCGTCAGGCGGGGAAGACGGAGGCGGAAGGGCCGCAGCAGATCGTACAGCAGTCCGGTGCACAGGCCCAGGAGAATGGACTGCCCAAACACCAGCAGCTGGTGGGAGACCTGGTTTCCCATAGCCTATCCGAACAGGCGGCTGAAAAAGCCGCCCCGGCCGGCTCCGTCGTCCTCATAGGTCACGGAGTCCACCCGTCCCTCCACATGGAGTTCTCCGCCATCCAAAGACAGCTTCCCGATATGCAGATCCTCCCCGGTGACCACCAACGTTCCGGCAGAGGTGGACATGACGATGCCCGTCTCATCAAAGCGCTCCACATCCTCCACGCCGGAGACCGTCAGCCGCTCCCGGCCCACTAGCTCCAGCCGGTGGGCGGTTTGGGGCATAGAATTGTAATCATTCATACGGCGTCCCTCCCTGTCCCCACTATATGGGACGAGGCAGGGAACTATGACAAGATTTCAGCGCCCGATCTCCCGGTACAGCGTACTGGCGTCCGCCTGCCGCACGGTCTCCTGAACGGAGAGCACCTCCACTGTAATTGTCCGCACGCCGAACCGCAAAGAGATCTGATCCCCGGTCTTGACATCGTAGGAGGCCCGTGCGGGCTTGCCGTTGACGGTGACCAGCCCGTTGTCGCAGGCTTCATTGGCCAGGGTCCGCCGTTTGATGAGCCGTGAGACTTTCAGATATTTATCCAATCGCATAAGCGAAATTCCTCCCTAAAAAAACTGACAGTACTTCTCCCGCATCGTCAGCGCTCCCTCATCCCGCGTCCCGCGGACGACAGGGAAAGAGGCCCGGGGTTCCCCCGGTTCTTTTACCGGGGGCAAAAGAAGAATATGAAAATATTTTCAGCAGGATATGCCGAAAATACTTTGACCCTTTGCCCCTAGGGCAAACACACCAGTGACCGAAGTCACTGGTGTTAGAATCCGCCCCGATAGACGGAGCTGTCTTCTGGCCGCCCCCAGTCTCTCAACAGGGCAGGGGGAATAGCGGAGCCGGGCTTTGCCTGGCGGAGCGTAAAAGGGGGACGCAGTCCCCTCTTTATTTTGCAACGGTATCCTTCAGCAGTTTGCCGGCCTTGAACACAGGCAGTACGGTAGCGGGGATCTCAATTTCCTCCTTGGTCCGGGGATTCCGGCCGATGCGGGCGGCGCGCTTCTTGACCTCAAAAGAGCCGAAGCCGACCAGCTGGACTTTGTCGCCCTCTTTCAGAGCCTCGGTGATGGTGTCCAGCATAGCGGAGATAACCGCCTCGGTGTCCTTCTTGGAGACGTCGGCGGAAGCGGCAACGGCATTGATGAGTTCAGCTTTGTTCATTTGGTTGATCCTCCTAAAAAATCTTTTGTATTTCCATACATATTTATTTCTTAACGCGAATGCGTTTAAGACGGTTCCTTAACGCTGTTCCACAGCGCCACCAGCTCCGCCTCGGTGTGCTCCGGCAGGGGCTTGTCCGCCGCCGTTTCCACCCGGCGGAAGCGCCGGTCAAATTTGTCGCAGGCCAGATGCAGGGCCTCCTCCGGGTCCACGCCGGACATCTGGCCGATCTTGGCGGCGATGAAGAGCAGGTCTCCCAGCTCCTCCTGTACGCCGTGAGGCGCGTCTAATCCGCCGTCAGCCTCCAGGGCCTGGCGCAGTTCCCGGACCTCCTCCTCCAGCTTGCCAAGGGCGCTGAGGGCGCTGGCCCAGTCAAAGCCGGCTTTGGCGGTCTTGGAGGAGATCTTCTCCGCCCGCCACAATGCGGGCAGGGTGTGGGGCACGGATTCAATGGCGTCGGCTGTGGACCGCTGGCCCTTCTCTGTCCGCTTCAGCGACTCCCAATTGACCAGGACCTCTTCGGTGGTGTCTGCCTGGACGGCGCCGAAGACGTGGGGATGGCGGTACACCAGCTTCTTCGCTACGCCGTCTACCACATCGTCCATGGTGAAGCGGCCCTGTTCCACCTCTATCTGGGTGTGGAGGGCCACCTGCATCAGGATGTCTCCCAGCTCCTCGCACATGTCGTGGGGGTCGTCCCGGTCCAGGGCGTCCAAGACCTCATAAGTCTCCTCCAGAAAGTTCCGGCGGATGGACGCGTGGGTCTGCTCCCTGTCCCAGGGACAGCCGCCTGGAGCGCGGAGGAGCCTGGTGATTTCCAGCAGGTCCTCCCAGCCATAGCGGGCTTTACATTGAAAATCTACCATAGATTGCCTGCCTTTGCAAGTTTTTTTCCGTAAAGCATCAAATATTTCGGTTCTAAAGTGAAAAAAATTTCGGGAAAACGATTACATCTCATTTCAGCCGCAGCAGCCGCACCAGCTTTTCCCCGTAGGGGATGGACCGCACGTCCTCCGCCCGGAGGATGCGCAGGGCGACGACCAGCACGCCGTACACCGCCACGCCGGCCAGAATACCCGCCATAACGGCGATGGCGTTGGCGCCGTAAGCGGAGTGGCCGCCGGAGAGAGCCCGGTTGGCAAAGCCATATACCGCCCAGGCCGCGCCGCCCATCAGTATGGAGGCCGCCGCGGGCTTTGCAAACAGCTGGAGGTAGCGGGGCTTCTTGGCGGAGTATTTCCAGACAAAGAACAGATTCAGTCCCACGATGACCAGATAGCAGCACAGGGTGGAGATGGGGGCGCCGTGGATGTTGATGTCAGGATTCCCCACCAGGACATAATTCATTACGATCTTGGTGAGGCCGCCGGCGATGACGGTGAGGATGGGCAGCTTTTCTTTGCCATAGGTCTGCAAGATGGCGTTGGTCAAAATCATCAGGCAGATAAAAATGGTGGCAAGTCCCAGGATCTGCAGGTGAGGGCCGGCCGCCGTGGCGGCCTCCTGCCGCTTGGGCAGAATCAGGCGCATGATGGGCGTGGACAGCACTGAGAGACCCACGCCCGCCGGAATGGCCAGCACCGCGATGATTCGGAAGGCGGAGGAGATGATGCGGTCTGCCCTGGCGGTGTCCCGCTGGGTAATGGCCGCTGCGGCGAAGGGGATCAGGCTCATGGTGACAGGATAGACAAAGGAGGCCACCATGTTGGGCATATCCATGGCCATGCGGTATTGCCCGTTCAGCGCCGCCGCCTCCACCTCTGTCAGGAAGAGGGCGTTTTGAAGCCGGCCCATGACAATTTTAGTGTCAATGAGGTTGATGATGCCAAGGGCGGAGTTGCCCAGAGTAATGGGGACGCCGATGACCAGGACCTGGCGCAGGATGGCTCCGCTGGAGGAGGGGGCATCCAGGGACTGGGTCCTGCTGCGGTGGGTCAGCAGGTAGAGGACCAGGAAGCATACGGAGAGGATGGTGCCCGCGGTGACGCCGAAGATGGCTCCGGCGGCTACGCCGGCCATGTTGTCCTCCGCCGCGCTCTGGGCCAGGTGCAGGATATACCAAGCCAGGGGCAGGCCGATGCCTACCTTGCACAGCGCCTCCAGCACCTGGCTGATGGCGGTGGGAGTCATGTTTCCCTGGCCCTGGGTGTAGCCCCGCATACAGGCCAGCAGACATACGCAGAACACCGCCGGGGCCAGAGCCCGGATGGCCTGGGCCGCCATGGGATTTGCCTCAAAGGCGGCCAGCTGGTCCGCTCCGAAGAACATCAGGAGAGACCCCGCTACGCCCAGACCGAAGAACAGCCAGATGGCGGTGCGGAAGATCTTCCGCTTCTCGTTTTCCCGCCCCTGGGTGTGGGCCTGGCTGGTGAGCTTGGAGATGGCCAGGGGCAGGCCCGCCGTAGCGACGATGTTCAAAAAGTTGTAGATAAGATAAGCGGTGTCAAAATAGGTCTTGCCCACCTCGCCCAGGATGTTGTTCAGCGGCACTTTGTAGACCGCGCCGATGAGCTTGACGATGACTACGGCGGAGGCCAGAATGGCGGCGCCGCCCATAAAGGACTGTTTTTTTTCTTTGGACATGAAAATAGTACCTCGGATTTCTGAAAAAATGCGGGACCGGACAGAACTATCCTATTGCAGGCCAAAACGGTTTAGAAGCGGCGTCCAATGGCTGTGAATACTGTTATATCCGCTCCAGGCAGGCTTTTACCAGGGCGGAGAATCTGGGCGCGGCAGCCTCCGCCGCCTCCAGCACCTCCAGGCCGGAGAGGGGCTGTTGCAGTACGCCCGCCGCCATATTGGTGCACAGGGTGAAACCCAGGACCTGCATGCCGCAGTGGGCCGCCGCGATGGCCTCCGGCACGGTGGACATGCCCACGGCGTCCGCACCCAGGAGGCGGGCCGTCCGCACCTCGGCGGGGGTTTCAAACTGGGGGCCGGGGAAGTACATGTATACGCCTTGGCGCAGTGTGAGTCCCAGCTCCCCGGCGCTCTGCCGGGCGAGGTCCTGGAGGGCCGGGGTATAGACATGGCTCATATCCGGAAACCGGGGGCCGAACGCCTCAATGTTGGGTCCCGTCAGGGGACTGCCGGCGAAGAGCTTGATGTGGTCCGTGATGAGCATGATGTCCCCGGGGGTGAAAGCGGTGTTTACGGCCCCGGCGGCGTTGGTGACGACCAGCGTCTCCGCCCCCAGCAGCCGCGCGAGACGGACGGGATAGGCGGCCTCCTCCATGGACCAGCCCTCGTAGGTGTGGAGGCGGCCCTGCATCACGGCTGCGTTCTGGCCGCTGAGGCGGCCGAAGACAAACTGCCCCTTGTGATCCGGCGCGGTGGAGCGGCGCATATGGGGGACGTCCGCATAGGGGACCACAACGGGGCTTTCCACCGCATCCCCCAGAAAGCCCAGGCCGGACCCCAGGATCAGCAGCACCCGGGGACGGAAACCTCCCAGGCGAGCCTCCAGGACCCGGGCGCTCTCCTGATACTGGGCATAGCCCAGGGGGGCGCTCACAGCTTCCCTCCGCACTCCCGGCAGAAGACGTCGCTCTCCCGGACAGCCGCACCGCAGGTGGGGCAGACAGGGAACTGGGGCTGGCGGCCCAAGGCGTCGTTGATATCTGCCAGGCGGGCTTTCAGCGCGTCGATCTCCTGGAGCTTGGACAGCAGCTCCTGAGACTCCGTGGGGCTGCCGGTGTGGGTGGCGTAGACCATCTCGCCGATCTCCATCAGCTTGCGGTTGATGTCGCCCTCCACGGTGGCGGCCTGGACCCGCAGCTTGGCCGAGGACAGCAGGTCCTCCGCCATCTGCCCCGCGCCGTAGGCGGCGTCGGCGGCCAGGTCGCCCGCCTGCCAGGCGGTGCGCCGGACCAGTTCCAGCAGGTTTTGCAGCTTTTCGTTCATGGGGGATGTCTCCTTTCGTTTCTCAGTTGGCAGCGGCGGGGTTTGCGAAATAGGCGCTTCCGCCGATGAATTCCCGGGCCAGGGAGTCGGCGGCGATATACTTCTCATCCAGGGGTTCAATTTTCTCCAGGCCCCGGAGAATATCGCCCGCCACCGGGTACTTTCCGGCGGGCAGGTTCTCCAGCAGGGGCACCACGAAGGGTTTCAGGACGGAGACGCTGGTGGCCAGGGAGGAGTCAAACTTGATGTCCGCGCTCTCCTTGTAAGGGGAGATATACAGCCGCTCTCCCCGGCAGACATTGTCCCACAGCCTCATGGTGAACTCCGCGTCGGCACCCCGGAATTTGAAGTCCCGGACGATACGGCGGCAGAGCCGGAACCAGGCGTGCTGAAAGACCACGCTGCCGTCCTCGTCCACAATGTTGCTGCGGGCAGCGATGTAGAGCTTGAAGGCCCTGGGATTTTTGCCCACGATGATGTCGTTCAGGGCGTGGATGCCCTCGAACACGGCGATCTCATCGTCCCCCAGCTGCAGGGGCTGGGAGAGGATGTCGGAGCGCATCTGGCGGGCGAATTCAAACTTGGGCACGTGGATGGTCCGGCCCTGGTCCAGCATGGCGAAGTGGCGGTTCAGAAGATCGATGTCCAGACAGAAGGGAGACTCGTAGTCGATGGCCCCCTCCCGGGTCCGGGGGGCGGTCTCCGGGTCCACGGTGTTGAAGTAATTGTCCATGGAGATGGTGTGAGTCTGGATGCCCAGCTTTTTCAGCTGCTCCTCGATCTTCATGGCGGTGGTGGTCTTGCCGGAGCCGGAGGGGCCGGAGAGCAGCACGATGTGGGACTCTCTCCGGCGGGCGGCGATCTTCAGGGCGGCTTTTCTCACCTTCTCGGTGTAAACGGCGTCGCTCCGCTGGGCAAAGCCCTGGGGGTCGGTACGAATCTGCTGATTGATCTCCCTCAGGGAGTAGGACATGGGGGAGGGCCTCCTTTCGATCTGCTGGAAAATTCCTGAATCAGATGGGGAAGATTTTCTCATAGAAGGCGGCGAAGAACTGCTGGTTGGCAAGGCACTTCTCCGGACGCTCCGTGTATTCCTTGGGATATTTGAGGTTAAAGACCCGCTCGATGTGGTTGGTGCCCGGCTCCACCATCTTAGTGGAGCCGCCGGCGCCGAAGGACAAAATGGAACACAGCTCCGACATGATATAGATGTTATAGAGGCACTCCGCCTTGGGGCGGCACCAGCCGATGTTCTCAAAGCTGCCGGACATATATTTCTGGCGGTAGAGATAGTAGGGGCGGTGTCCCGCGCCGCGCAGCGCGGGAGCGGCGTAGTCCAGCATCTCCGCCACCGCCTCCGGCGCGGGAATGGAGAGCCCCTCCAGCAGGATGCGGCTGCCCTTTTTCAGCGCCAGGGTGTGGACGGTGACATTGTCCGTGCCGAAGGACAGACAGGCGTCCAGAGAGCGGCGGAAGCCCTCCGGGGAGTCCTCCGGGAGACCCGCAATCAGGTCCATGTTCACATGGGGGAAATTATATTTTGCCGTCAGCTCCATGGCCCGGGCAATATCTCCGGCAGTGTGGTTCCGGCCGATGGCCCGGAGGACGTGGTCCTCCATGGTCTGGGGATTGACGGACACCCGGGTGACGCCGTGGGCCTTTAAGACCGCCAGCCGTTCCGCTGTGATAGTGTCCGGCCGGCCGGCCTCCACGGTGATCTCGCCGCAGGGGGTGGTGTCGAAGGATTCCTCAAAGGCCGTGAGTACCTGGTCCAGCTGGCCGGCCGTCAGGGTGGTGGGAGTACCGCCGCCCATGTAGAGGACCCGGACCCGCAGACCCTGCCGCCGGACCATTTCGCCTCCGGCCCGAATTTCCCGGACCAGGGCGTCCACATAGGGGGCCATCAGGGGAAAGCTCTTTTCCACCGACTGGCTCACAAAGGAGCAGTAGGCGCAGCGGGTGGGGCAGAATGGGATGCCGATATAGACGGCGATGTCCCGGGGCTCCAGCCCCCGGGCGGCGTAAGCCGCCATGGCGCCGGTCTCAGACGCCAGCGCTGCCCGGGAGGGGGAGACGAAGTAGGTCTCCTCCAGCAGGGCCTGGGCCTCCTGGGGGGTCTTTCCCGCCTGGATGGCCCAGGCGGCGGGCTTGTCGGGCCGCACCCCTGTCAGCATTCCCCAGGGGGGCGGGGCGTCCAGAAGCTCCAGGGCCGCCAGGTAGAAGCAGGCGCCGATGGCGTGCCGCCGCTGGCCCTCCCGGTCAAAGTCCGGGCCGGAGAGGGATACGGTGAGAAAGGCGCTGTTTTTCCGGCCGCCGCAGGCGAGGTCCGTGGTGACCGTCAGGCGGCCGCCCGCCTCTTCCCGGCAGGCGATGACGGCCCAGCTCTCATCCCCGGGCCCAATGGGCTCATAGACCGGCAGTTCCCCCGGGAACAGATTCATCAGGCTCTGCTCCACAGTATACCGCTCGTCGTGGCCTGTTAGTACCAGCTTCATGGCTTAAATTCCGCTGCCCATGGCCTGGCGGAGGTAGGGATTCACCTGCCGCTCCCGGCTGAGGGTACTGTCCTCCATGTGGCCGGGCAGGACCCGGAGGTCTCCCTCCAGCTCTCCCAGCCGCCGCAGGGAGGCCAGGATCTTTGCTGTGTCCCCGCCGGGAAAATCCGTCCGTCCGCAGGAGCCGGCGAAAAGAGTGTCCCCGCAGAAGAGGAGGTCTCCGCAGCGCAGGGTCACGCTGCCCTCGGAGTGGCCGGGGGTGTGGAGGACCTGGAGCTCCAGGCCGCCCAGGGGCAGCCGGTTTCCCTCGCCGTAGAACTTCACGCCGGAGAGCTCCGTGCGCAGGGGAAACAGGGACGGGTCCGCATCGTGGTAGTCCCGCTCGTGGATATAGACCGTTGCCTGGGGAAAAGCCGCGGCCAGCTCCGCCGCAGCGCCGGTGTGGTCATAGTGGCCGTGGGTCAGCAGGATGTAGCGCACATCCAGCCCCTTCAGCGCCGCCAGAAGGCGGGGGGCGTCCCCGCCGGGGTCGATGACGGCGGCCTGATGAGCGGACTCATCCTCCAAAATGTAGCAGTTGGTGCCGATGGGGCCTACCTGCATCATACTGACTTTCATAATACCCCTCCTGTTCAGCCCAGCATGCCGGACATGTCCTCAAAGCCGGACAGATCCACAGCTTTGCGGTCGTAAGCGGCGCGGAAGAAGGGGATGACCTCCTCCACCGTCCGTATATCCCGGTCCCGGAGTCCCATTCCCTGTTCAGAGCCCCAGCCCACCTCCACCGTGTACCAGCCGGGATGCGGCCCTGCCCGGTTGACGGCGCTTTGGATGAACCAGTAATTTTGAGGGTCCTGAGGGTCCTTTTGCTCCAGGATGAGGAAGCTGTCCGGGTCCTCCAGGTTCAGCTCCCGCAGTTCGGAGACGATCATCTCCCAGGTGTCAAAGCCGGGCCAGAGCTCTCCGCCTGTGTTCAGGGTCCAGGGCCAGTTTTTATGGGGCTGCATGCCCTGCGCCTTTGGCTTGCTCCGGAAAAATAGTCCCATAGCGCATGCTCCTTTCTGCCGTGACGGCCGGTTCAGGGGGCCTCCGTGTCGAAGAGGATGGTCACCGGGCCGTCGTTGCGGGAGTCCACCTGCATGTCGGCGCCGAATTCGCCGTGCTCCACCTGGAAGCCCCGCTCCCGGCAATGGGCCATGAATTTCTCATACAGAGGAATGGCCAGGTCCGGTTTGGCGGCCTTGGAGAAGCCCGGGCGGCGGGAGGAGGTGTCGGCGTACAGGGTGAACTGGGAGACCACCAGGAGGCTCCCGCCCACCTGCTCCAGATTCAGGTTCATTCGTTCGTTCTCATCCTCGAAAATCCGGAGATTGCAGATCTTGTCCGCCAGCTTGACGGCGGTGTCCTCCGTGTCGTTGGGACCCACGCCCAGAAGGACCAGGTATCCCTGGCCGATCTGGCCGCAGGTCTGACGTTCAATGGTGACGGACGCGTGTTTCACGCGGGTGACGACAGCGCGCATAGAAACTCCTCCTAATCGTTAACCAGAGGGCCGGGTGACCTGGAGGACACCGGAGATCTGGTTGAGCTTGTTGATGATGGTATGCATCTGTTCGCCGTCCCGGACGCGGATCTCCATGCGGGCGATGGCGAAGCCGTCGTCCGTGCTGCGGCACTGGATGCCGGAGACGAAAGTCTTGGTGGTGGACAGCGCCGCGGACACATCCAGCAGCAGGTTCAGCCGGTCCTTGGCCACCACCTCCAGAGTGGTGGGGTAGCTCTCGTTGGTGTCGCTGCCCCAGGAGACCTTGATCCACCGGCCGGAGAGAGCCGGGTCCGCCCGGCGCTCCGGTGAGGCGTTGGGGCAGTCGCTGCGGTGGACGGACACGCCGTATCCCCGGGTGATGAACCCCACGATCTCGTCCCCCGGCACAGGGGTGCAGCATTTGGAGAACTTCACCAGACAGTTGTCCAGCCCCTCCACGATAATGCCCTGCTCACTTTTGACCTGTTTGGGTGAGGAGGACCGGGATTCCTCGGCCTTGGGGGCGTTTTCCAGGGTCTCGAGAGCCTGCTTTTCCGCCTGCTGCTTGGCGATGCGCTGGAGCTCTCCCTGCATCCGGCTCACCGCCTTCTGGGCGGTGAAGCCGCCGTAGCCGATGGCGGCGTACATGTCGTCCAAGGTGGGATAGGTGACCTTTTTCAAAAGGCCCGGCAGCCGGTCGGGGCCCAGCAGATCTTTCATGGTGAGGCCGCAGTGCTTGAGCTCCGCCTCGAAGGCGGCCCGGCCGTTGACGATGTTTTCGTCCCGCCGCTCTTTTTTGAACCACTGGCGGATCTTGCTGCGGGCCTCGTTGCTCTTGGCGATTTTTATCCAGTCCCGGCTGGGGCCCTTGGCGCCCTTGGAGGTCAGAATCTCCACGATGTCGCCGCTTTTCAGGGGGTGGTCAAAGGTAACAATGCGTCCGTTGACCTTGGCCCCCACCATGCGGTTGCCCACGGCGGAGTGGATGGCATAGGCAAAGTCGATGGGAGTGGCTCCGGCGGGCAGGTTCTGCACGTCGCCGTTGGGGGTGAAGACGAACACCTCGTCGGCGAACATGTCGATCTTCAGGGAGTGGATAAATTCCTCGGCGTCGGCCCCCTCCTGGTTTTCCAGCAGACGGCGGACCCATTCGTACTTTCCCTCGGCCCCGGCGCCCTGGCCGTTCTGCTTGTACTTCCAGTGGGCGGCCACGCCGTATTCGGAGACCTCGTGCATGTCCCGGGTGCGGATCTGCACCTCAAAGGGGATGCCGTCCGTGCCCATGACGGTGGTGTGAAGGGACTGGTAGCCGTTGGGCTTGGGGGTGCCGATATAGTCCTTGAACCGGCCCAGGAGGGGGGTGAAAATGTCGTGGACCACACCCAGGACGTTGTAGCAGTCCCCCACGTTGTCCACGATCACCCGGAAGGCGAAGAGGTCGAAAATCTCGTCCAGGTTTTTGTTCTGGCTGAACATCTTGCGGTAGATGCTGTAAGGGTGCTTCACCCGGCCGTAGACCAGGTGGGGGATGTCAAGTTCGTCCAGACGGGTTTCCACTTGGGCCCTGGTCTTCTGCATGAATATGTCGTATTCCGTCTTCTTGGCTTCCAGACGGGAGACAATCTCCTGGTATCCCACCGGGTCCAGGTATTTCAGCGACAGGTCCTCCAGCTCCCACTTCATCCGCTGCATGCCCAGCCGGTGGGAGATGGGGGCGTAGATCTCCATGGTCTCCAGGGACTTTTGCTTCTGCTTTTCCGGAGACTGGTACTCCATGGTCCGCATGTTGTGGAGCCGGTCGGAGATCTTGATGAGGATCACCCGGATGTCCTTGCTCATAGCGATGAGCATCTTCCGCAGGTTTTCCATCTGCTCGTCTTCCTTGGTGGCGTACTGAATGCGGGTCAGTTTGCTGACGCCTTCCACCAGGTCGGCGATGGTGGGAGAGAAGAGGCGGGACACGTCCGCGTGCTCAGCAGGGGTGTCCTCGATGACGTCGTGGAGGAGGGCGGCCTCGATGGACTCGCTGTCCAGCTTCAGTTCCTCCGCCACGATCTGGGCAACGGCCAGGGGGTGGATGATATAGGGTTCGCCGCTCTTGCGTTTTTGTCCGTCGTGGCACTTGTCGGCATATTCAAAGGCGGTGCGGATATGGGAGAAGTCCGCCGAGGGGTTGTACCCCCGGATGGTCTTTTCCAGGTGGTTGTACTGCTCCTGGATGGTCACGGCAGATCACCTCGATTCCGGTTGGCCCCGCCTGGGGCCAGGCGGGCGAGATAGGGACAGGCGGTGAGATCCACCTTCCCCTGGGTTGGGTTCAGGCTGGCCAGCAGGGTGTCCTCCTGGCGGGTGAGGGACAGCAGCCCCCGCTCGCGAAACACCGCCAGGGCCAGGGCGGTGCGGAGAAAGCTCTCGCTCCCGCCGGCCTCCGACGCCAGAAGGCGCAGATAGGGCAGCCAGGGCGCCTCGATCTTTCCGCGGCGCAGGCGGCGCTCCAGCACCACCCAGCAGGCGGCAAACTGCTCCCGGGAGGCCCGCAGGCGGCACTTTTCCTGGGCCGTCAGAGCCTTGTCCTCCAGCAGGCGGCCCAGAAGGTCCAGCGCCTCCGTTTCGTGGCGGCTGGGGGTCAGAGAGGGGCGGATGTCGATGAGCTGCAGCTGTAGGGAGGTGGCTCCACGGAAGGTGTTGGCCTGGAGGTAGAAGGCGGCGTCCACCCGGCTGCCCGCCGTCACGCCGCACTCCTCCGCCGTCACGGAGAAGAAAATGGCGTCAAGCCGGCAGGAACCCTTGGAGAGCCGGAATTTCAGATGCTTGCCCTGACCGACGCTCTGCACAGCGTCCACCGTGGCCCCCAGCAGGGCGAAGACGGGCCGAGGGTTGCCGGCGCCATAGGGTTCCAGCAGGCCCAGATGCTCCACCTCCTGGAGCGTTACGGCGGCGGGGCTGGTGATAGGGGCGTCCACCTCCAGAGAGGAGATGGGCAGCTCCCCGCCGGAGGCGGAGCGCACATAACGGTTCATCCGGGTACGGAAGGCGGCGATGTTCTCCTCGGGGATGGTAAACCCAGCGGCCAGCTCGTGGCCGCCGAAGCCGTCCAACAGGTCCGAGCAGGACTCCAGAGCCGCAAAGAGGTTGAATCCGCCGTAAGAGCGGCAGGAGCCCTTGCCCGTGCCCTCCCGCAGGTGGATCATAAAGCTGGGGCAGGAGTACTTTTCGCTCAGGCGGGAGGCCACAATGCCTACCACCCCCTGGTGCCAGCGGTCACTGGCCAGCACCAGGGCGCTGCGCTCCTCGTCCCGGAGGCGATCGATCTGCTCCACGGCATCGGCGCAGATGGCCTGCTCCACTGCCTGGCGCTCCCGGTTCAGCTCACACAGGGCCCGGGCCATCTCCTCTGCCCGGGCAGGGTCGGCGCACTCCAGCAGGTCGGCGGCCAGGTCCGCCGCGCCCATGCGCCCGGCGGCGTTGATCCGGGGGGAGAGGACGAAGCCGATCTGGATGGAGGTGATGGGCCTGCCCAGCAGGCCCGCCTCTTTCAGCAGGGCGTGGACGCCCACAAAGTCCGTGTGGGGCAGGGCCTCCAGCCCGCAGGAGACGATGGTCCGGTTCTCCCCCTCCATCCGCATGACATCGGCGATGGTGCCGATGGCGGCCAGGGTGCAGTACCGGGCGAACAGGGCGTCCTCCCGGCTCTCGCCGCCCAGGGCCAGCACCAGTTTCAGCGCCACCCCCACACCCGCCAGGTGCTTGAAGGGATAGGGGCAGTCGGGCCGGTGGGGGTCCACCACCGCTACGGCCCAGGGCAGGGTCTCCTTGCACTCGTGGTGATCGGTCACCACCACGTCCAGACCGATGGAGTTTGCAAAGTCCACCTCGTCGTTGCCGGTAATACCGCAGTCCACGGTGACCATCAGCGTGGCCCCCTGGTCCCGCAGGCCCTGGATGGCGTCTTTGGACAGCCCGTATCCGTCCTCGATCCGCCGGGGGATATACCGCAGGCACCTGACACCGCAGTTTTTCAGATAATCCATCAGCAGCACTGTGGAGGTAATGCCGTCCACGTCATAGTCGCCGAAGACGGCGACGGTCTCCCCCTCCGCTATGGCCTGCTGAATGCGCCCGACGGCCTTGTCCATGTCCTGCATGAGCATAGGGGAGAGAGTCAGCTTCCGCTCCCGATCCAGAAATTCCGCCGCGGACTCGGCGCCATCAACGCCCCGGGCGGCCAGCACGGTGGAGAGCAGGTAGGGATACCCCGCCTCCCGCAGGCGCTCTGCTGCCTGCGGATCGGGGGTCCCGATGTTCCATTTTTTAAATTTCACGTGTGTTGCGGGTCTCCTTTCCAAACTGGCGGCGGCGCACCAAACCTATTATAACTTTCTTATTATAACAGGAAAGGCGGGCCAGGTAAAGAAAAAATATCACAGAATCCAAGGTTTCCGCCGCTGGAAATCTTCCGCAAATTATAAAAGAAGTGCTTGCGTTTTCTCATGGAGTGTGGTATATTGCATATGTTAGTAATGTGGTAGTGTGGAGAGTGGACCTCAGGTCCGCTCTTTTTATTGGACTTTTTCGCATTCCTAAAAATTTGAAAATCAGCGAGATAATGGAGGCTATCTTCCATGAAAAAGATCACGGAACTCACCGCCGAGCTGGCCGCCCCCGCCATTGCGGAGAGCGGCTGCACCCTCTGGGATGTGGAGTACGTCAAAGAGGCCGGCACCTGGTATCTGCGGGTGCTGCTGGATAAGGAGGGCGGCGTGGACATTCTGGACTGCGAGTCTGTGTCCCGGAAGCTCTCGGACCTTTTGGACGAGGCGGACCCCATCGAGGGCAGCTACACCCTGGAGGTGGGCTCCGCCGGGGCGGAGCGGGCGCTGAAGCGCCCCGCCGACTTTGCCCGTTTTCTGGGCAGCCCCGTGCTGGTAAAGCTGTACCGCGCCCGGGAAGGGCGCAAAGAGTTTGCCGGGGTGCTGGCGGGGTACGACGAGGCCTCCGGGGACGTTGCCGTCACCGTGGGACAGGAGACGCTGTCTTTTTCCAAAAAGGAGACCGCCCTGGTCCGCCTGCGGGTGGAGTTCTGAGTACTGGAACCTCGAATTTTTAATGTTGAGTATATAGAACGAGAAAAAGGAGAGTCACGCCATGAGAGGCAAGAAGCAGAAAGAACCCGCAGGGATGAATCCTGCGGAGATCTTTGCCGCGTTAGAGCTGCTGGAAAAGGAGCGGGGTATTCCCCAGACCTTTATGATGGAGAAGATTATCCAGGCCATCACCACCGCCTACAAGCGGGACCACGAGGGGGTGGAGAACGTCATCGTGGATGTGGACGAGGAGCACCAGGACCTGAAGATGTTCGTCCAGAAGAACGTGGTGGACGAGGAGGACTATGTGGATCCCCCCAACGAGATGACGCTGGAGGAGGCCAAGGCCATCTCCGCCAGGTATGAGATCGGCGACGTGGTGAACATCCCCGTGGACAAGATGGAGTTTGGACGCATTGCCGCCGGAAACGGCAAGCAGGTCATCATCCAGGGCCTGCGGGAGGCCGAGCGGGGCATGGTGTACGACGAGTTCAACTCCAAGCAGCATGAGATCCTCACCGGCGTGGTCACCCGTGTGGACCCCCGGAATGGAAACGTCTCCCTGCGCATCGGCACCGGCACCGAGTCTACGGAGGCCCTGCTGATGAGCGGCGAGCAGGTCCCTGGCGAGGAGATGGCCGAGGGGATGCACGTCAAGGTGTATGTGGTGGATGTCCGCCGTTCCACCCGCGGGCCCCAGGTGCTGATCTCCCGCACCCATCCGGGCCTTGTGAAGCGCCTCTTTGAGCTGGAGGTCCCCGAGATCTTCGACGGCACCGTGGAGGTGAAGTCCATTGCCCGGGAGGCCGGCAGCCGCACCAAGATGGCGGTGTGGTCCAACGAGGAGAACGTGGACCCCATCGGCGCCTGCGTGGGCCCCAGGGGCCAGCGGGTGGCCGCCATTGTCGACGAGCTCCGGGGAGAGAAAATCGACATCATCAAGTACAGCGAGGACCCCGCCGCGTTCATCGCCGCCGCCCTGGCCCCCGCCGACGTGGTGGAGGTGCGCATGGCGGAAGAGGGGGTCAAGGCCTGCCGCTGCGTGGTGCCCGACGACCAGCTGTCCCTGGCCATCGGCAAGGAGGGCCAGAACGCCCGCCTGGCCGCCCGCCTGACGGGGTATAAGATCGACATCAAGCCGGAGAGCTATCAGGAGCCCGAGGAGGAAGAGGAGCCCGCAGAGGCTGAGGAGGCCCCGGAGAGCGTGGAAAATGCGGACTCAGCTGAAGAATAAATTCTCCGCTGGCCGCTGAGGCCATGGGGGGCCCGCACCCCGTGCGGGCCATTCCCCCGGACCTGCAGACCAGCCGGGACCTTACCATTGATTGGAGGCAGCCCTATGTCAAAAGTGAAAAAAATTCCCCAGCGGCAGTGCGTGGGCTGCCGGGAGATGAAGGATAAAAAGTCCCTGCTCCGGGTGGTGAGGTCTCCGGAGGGCCAGGTGAGCCTGGACTTCGGCGGAAAGAAGCCGGGGCGGGGTGCCTATGTGTGCCCGTGTCTCGCCTGCCTCCGGCGGGCCCGGAAATCCCGGGCGCTGGAGCGGGCCTTTGAGACAGCCATTCCACCGGAGGTCTACGACTCCATGGAGGCGGAACTGCGAGGTGCGGATGGACAATAAGAGGATACTCTCCCTGCTGGGACTGGCCCTCCGGGGCGGCAACCTGGCAGTGGGAGAGGAGCCGGTGGAGGCCGCCGCCCGGGCCAGGGACGCCCGGGTCCTGCTGCTGGCCGCCAACGCAGCGGCGGGCACCCGCCGCAGGGCGGAACACTTTGCCCAGGCGGGCCAGTGCCTATGGCTCTGTGTACCATTTACAAAAGAGGAGCTGGGCACGGCTCTTGGCCGCGCCTCCGTGGCTCTGACCGCAGTGACGGACACCGGCCTTGCCAATGCCGTCGTCCACCGTCTGGCGGAGGGCGACCCCGCCCGGTACAGTGAGGCTGCCGCCCGGCTGGAGGTCAAGGCCCGGCGGGCGGAGGAGAGAAGGGCGGAGCGTGTGACCCATGAGAAGAATGCCCGCCAGGGGAAGCGAAAGCCCGGAAAGATACCAGAGAGCCCCCCAAAAAGGACCGTCTCCGCGGAAAGGCGGGCGGCTCCGTCCCAGGGAACCGGCTCCCGTCCTGCCGCCAGGCGCGGCCGTCCCAGACCGGGGGCAAGGGCAAAGCCCTATGCCCACAGCCACCCTGTAAAAAAGGGCAAGGGCTCCTTCCGCAAGCGGGAGGATTGAGAAGCTGTATTCACAGGCGTTGAACGCCGTCCGGACGGGTTTTTGGCATTGTTCTTCATCAAATTTTCTTGAAAGATATTCAGTATTCCCGCAAAAATTTGTTTCGACCGGCGCGGAAACCCCTCACACATCCAGCATTCCTTACCTATGAGTACAGTTTCTGAGTTTCATTAAAATTTCCCAGCCCCCGGGTTGGAGCATAACGAGGTGTTTTGATTGGGTATTGAAAAATACAGGGTCCATGAGGTGGCGAAAGACTTTGGCCTTCCCACCAAGACCATTACCGAAATCCTGACAAAGTATGTGGCCGCGCCAAAAAACCACATGCAGGTCCTGACGGATCACGAACTGTCCGTGATCTTTGACTACCTGACCCAAAAAAATCCGGTCTCCAGCATCCAGGATATCTTTGCCGATGTTCAGAAAAAAAGGGAGGAGAAATCTGCTGAGAAACCGGCCCAGCAGCCAGCTTCTGGCCAGCAGCCAGCTGACCGTCAGCAGGGCAAGGGACAGGCGGCCTCCGGCAGGCCCGGCCAGCCGGGACAGCGGCCCCAGGGCGGCGGTCAAAAGCCGGCTTCCGGCCAGCAGCCGAAGGCCGGGGGACAAAAGCCCGGTCAGCAGTCCGCCGCATCCGGTCAGAAACCGGCCGGCGGCCAGCAGCCCGCTTCGGGTCAGCAGGCCGCTTCAGGGCAGCAGCCAGCTTCCGGTCAGCGGCCCGCCAGCCGCGTGCCCCAGAAGAAGATCGTGGATACCCGCAAGGGCGGCGACGTGAACCTGGCCAAGTACGACGAGCGCCTGGAGACCCTGGGCGGCCAGCGGGGCGAGCGGATGCAGCAGCAGCGGGGCGGCAAGGAGAAATTCCGCAACAACGGCCAGCGCCGGGGCGGTATGACCTTCTCCAACAAGCGCCGCCAGGACGAGGCGGAGAAGATGCGCCGTCTCCAGCTGGAGATTGCCAAAAAGGCCCCCCTAAAGGTCCAGATTCCCGATGAGATCAGCGTGGGCGAACTGGCCTCCCGCATGAAGAAGACCGGCGCGGAGGTGGTCAAGGTGCTGATGAAAAACGGCATCATGGCCTCTCTGCCCCAGATGATCGATTTCGACACCGCCTCCTTCGTGGCGGAGGAGATGGGCTGCAAGGTGGAAAAAGAGGTGGTCGTCACTATTGAGGAAAAGCTCATTGACGCCACTGAGGACCGTCCCGAGGACCTGGTGCCCCGGGCCCCCGTGGTGGTGGTCATGGGCCACGTGGACCACGGCAAGACCTCCCTGCTGGACACCATCCGCAATACCTCCGTTGCCGCCGGAGAGGCCGGCGGCATCACCCAGCACATCGGTGCCTATCAGGTGCAGGTGAACGGCAAGCCCGTCACCTTCCTGGACACGCCGGGCCATGAGGCGTTTACCTCCATGCGCGCCCGGGGCGCCATGATTACGGATATTGCCATTTTGATGGTGGCGGCGGACGACGGCATCATGCCCCAGACCATCGAGTCCATCAACCACGCCAAGGCCGCCGATATCCCTATTATCGTGGCAGTGAACAAGATTGATAAAGAAAATGCCAATCCCGACCGCGTTATGCAGCAGCTGACCGAGCACGGCCTGGTGCCCGAGGACTGGGGCGGCGAGACCATCTGCTGCAAGGTCTCCGCCAAGAAGAATATCGGCATTGAGAACCTGCTGGAGAATCTGGTGCTTCTGGCGGAGATCCAGGAGCTGAAGGCCAACCCCAACCGGGCGGGCCAGGGCACGGTCATCGAGGCCCGCCTGGACAAGGGCCGTGGTCCTGTAGCCACCCTCCTGGTGCAGAACGGCACTTTGAAGCAGGGCGATATCATTATTGCCGGCACCGCTGTGGGCCGTGTCCGCACCATGCTGGACTATAAGGGCAACCGCCTGACAGAGGCCGGTCCCTCCGTCCCCGTGGAGATTGCGGGCCTCAGCGAGGCCCCCACCGCAGGCAGTCCCTTCTTTGCCGTGGCCGATGAGCGCATGGCCCGGACGCTGGTGGAGCAGCGCAAGGCCGAGGAGAAGGCCAAGGCGCTGGCCCCGGTTCAGAAAGTCTCCCTGGAGAACCTCTTTGACCAGATCCAGGCGGGCGAGCGCAAGGAACTGGCCCTCATCGTCAAGGCCGACGTTCAGGGCAGTGTGGAGGCCGTGAAGGCCTCCTTGGAGAAGCTCTCCAACGACGAGGTCAACGTCCGGGTAATCCACGGCGGCGTGGGCGCGGTCAGCGAGTCTGACGTAATGCTGGCCTCCTCCTCCAACGCCATCATCGTGGGCTTCAATGTCCGCCCCGACGCGGCTGCCCGGGACAGCGCCGCCCGGGCCAACGTGGATATGCGGATGTACCGGGTTATTTACGACTGCATTGACGAGATCACCGCCGCCATGAAAGGTATGCTGGCGCCCAAGTTCCGGGAGGTGGTCCTGGGCCACGCGGAGATCCGGCAGACCTACAAGGTCTCCAGCGTGGGCACCGTGGCGGGCTGCTATGTGCAGGACGGCAAGATCGTCCGGTCCTGCTCCGTCCGCGTGGTGCGGGACGGCATTGTCATCCACGAGGGCCAGCTGGCCTCCCTCCAGCGGTTTAAAGATGCCGCCAAGGAGGTTGCCAGCGGGTATGAGTGCGGTATGACCATTGAGAAGTTCAATGACATCAAAGAAGGGGATATTATCGAAGGGTATACCATGGAGGAGATTCCCCAATAAGTGCGCATAATAGGGGCGGCGGCTGTGCCGCCGTCCCTTTTTACACGGTCTGTACGGGGGGAAGAGGGTCCCCTGCCAAGGGGGACCAAAAGGAGGTATTTTTATGTCAAGCAACCGAATTGGCCGCATCAACGAGGAGATCCAGCGGGAACTCAGTGAGCAGTTCCGCCGCCTGAAAGACCCCCGCGTCTCCCAGGTGGGCATGGTCTCCGTCACCCGTGTGGATACCACCGGCGACTTGCGCTATGCCCGCGTCTATGTCAGCGTTTTGGACAAGTCCCAGGAGAAGGATGTTCTCAAGGGCCTGAAGTCCGCCTCCGGCTTCCTCCGCCGGGAGCTGGGCCGCGCCCTCCAGCTGCGCTATACGCCGGAGCTCCAGTTTATCGGCGACGACTCCATCGCCCACGGCGCCCATATCCTGGAGGTCCTGCGCCAGGTGGAGCGGACAGACGAGGCCCGGGGCGGGCCGGAGGCGGAGGAGTGAACCATGCTGACTGTCTCTGAGGCCGCCGCCCTGCTGCGGAGCTTTGATAACGTATTGATCCTCACCCACGTCCGTCCGGACGGGGATACCGTGGGCTGTGCCGCCGCGCTGTGCGCGGGGCTTCGGGGACTGGGCAGGACGGCTTATCTCCTGCCCAATCCCGGCCTGACGGATACCACAGCGCCCTATTTCGCGCCCTATGCCGCCCCGGCTGACTTCCTTCCGGAAAAGGTGGTCTCCACGGACATTGCCGCGCTGTCCCTTCTGCCGGCGAATGCGGAGATGTACCGGGACCGGGTGGATCTGGCCATAGACCACCACCCCTCCTTTGAGGGCTTTGGCCGGGCCAATATTGTCCGGGCGGAGGCCGCCGCCTGCGGGGAGCTGCTGTATGATATTCTGAAGGAGCTGGGGCCCATCACGCCGGAGATCGCCCTGCCGCTGTATGTGGCCGTCTCCACGGATACCGGCTGTTTTGCCTACGCCAACACCACTGCGGAGACCCACCGGGTGGCGGCGGCGCTGATGGAGACGGGCATCGACTGCCGGACCGTGAACAAGGTGTTCTTCCGCACCAAGACCCGGAAGCGGATGCAGCTGGAGGGGGCTATGCTGAGTGCCTGTGAGTTCTACGACCGGGGTCGGGTAGCGGTCCTCTCCGTGCCGCTGGCCCTGATGGAGCAGTTCCAGGCCGCGGAGGGCGACGCCGAGGATCTGTCCGCCCTGGGGGGCCAGATCCAGGGGGTGGACTGCGCCGTCACCATGCGGGAGCTGCGGCCGGACGTGTGGAAGCTGTCCCTGCGTACCGGAGACCGGGTCAACGCAACCCGTGCCTGCGGTCTCCTGGGCGGCGGAGGCCACGCGGCGGCGGCAGGCTGCACTGTGGAGGCCCCCTGGGCGGAGGCCAAGCGGCAGATTCTGGACGCAGTGGCCCAGGTGGCGCCGGACTTTTTGAGATAGGAGTGAGGAGACAGGAGATATCGGGAATTGCAGACAACGCTCTATCTCATATCGCCCATCTCCCATCTGAGTAAAATGCCGAGTGGAATTTTAGTGATTGACAAGCCCGCCGGGTGGACCTCCATGGACGTGTGCGCCAAGATTCGGGGGATTCTCCATGAGAAGCGGGTGGGCCACGGCGGAACCCTGGACCCCATGGCCACCGGCGTATTGCCGGTGTTTGTGGGACAGGCCACCAAGGCTGTGGAGTTCGCGGAGAACAGCCGCAAGGAGTATATTGCCGGGCTGCGGCTGGGCCTCGTCACCGACACCCAGGACACCACCGGCGAGACGCTGGAGAGCCGCCCGGTCGCAGTCTCCCGGCAGGAGCTGGAGGCCGCGCTAGACCGCTTTCGGGGGGAGCTTCAGCAGATACCCCCCATGTACTCCGCCGTAAAGGTACAGGGGAAGAAGCTCTATGAGCTGGCCCGGAAGGGCCGGGAGGTGGAGCGGAAGCCCCGGCCGGTGAATATTTACGCCCTGGAGCTGCTGGAACAGGCGGGGGAGACGGATTACCGCCTCCGCTGTGTCTGCTCCAAGGGCACGTACATCCGCACCCTCTGCCACGACATCGGGCAGGTCCTGGGCTGCGGCGGCGCCATGTATGCGCTCCGCCGCGCCATGGCGGCGGAGTTCACGCTGGAGGAGACCGTGACCATTGAGGATGTCCAGGAGCGGGGCGAGGCGCTGCTGAGGCCTGTGGACAGCCTGTTTGCCCGGTATCCGGCCCTGACCGTCCGCTCCGCGGGGGTGGAGCGGCGGGTCCGCAGCGGCGGCGGCTTCACCGAAAGGGAGCTGGCCGACGGCACCTACCGGGTCTATGGGCGGGAGGGGGAGTTTCTCTGCCTGTCCCGGGCCTGCGGCGGCGAAGTGACCGCCATCAAAAACTTTTTTGGAGCGTAACCATGTCCATGAAGGAACGAGTGATAGCCCTGGGTTTTTTCGACGGAGTCCATCTGGGTCACGGGGCTCTGCTGCGCCGGGCCGCGGAGGCCGCCGCAGAGCGGGGCGCGGTCCCCGCCGTGTTCACCTTTGACCGTCCGCCCAAGGAGGTGGTCACCGGGGTGCCCTGTCCCCTGATCAACTCCCCGGAGGACCGCAGGGAGCTGGTGAGCCGGCTGTACGGCATTCGGGAGGTCATTATGGCCCCCTTTGACCACGAGATGATGACCACCGGCTGGGAGGACTTCATCACGGAGATCCTGGTGGGGCGTTACCACGCCGTCCATCTGGTGGCGGGCCACGACCACCGCTTTGGCCACAAGAATCAGGGGACGCCGGAGCTTTTGAAAGAGAAGTGCGCCCAGCTGGGACTGGGCTGCGACATCATTCCAAAGGTGGAGATTGGGGATATCACCGTCAGCTCCACCTACATTCGCCGCCTTCTGGAGCTGGGGCAGACGGAGCGGGCCGCCCGGTTCCTGGGCCACCCCCACACCCTGGCGGGAACCGTCCGCCACGGGCGGGGCGTTGGCTCGACCCGGCTGTTTCCCACCGCCAATCTGGTGATTCCGTCCCATGTGCTGGTGCCCAGCCACGGGGTGTACGTCACCCGGGTCTATCTGCCGGATGGGAACCATTACGCCGCTGTCACCAACGTGGGTACCCGTCCCACCTTGGACAACGGCACAGATATCACCGTGGAGGCCTGCATTCTGGACTTCCAGGGGGATTTGTACGGGCAGACTTTGCGGGTGGAGTTTTACCGCCACCTGCGGGACGAGATGCGCTTCGACTCTCTGGACGCCCTGCGGACCCGGATCGCCGCCGACGCGGAGACCACGAGACGGTATTTTGAAGAGAATCCCGTGTGAGATAAAAGCAGTGTTTCCGAAAACGGCCCCGCCAGGAAGTGTTTCTTTTTCCGCGGGGACGGTATGACAATGGGTTTGATGGATTTGCCGGAGCATGGGTGATTTGAGCAGGGGAGACGGAGGAATATGATGCAGATTTCAAGCAGGTTTACGGTTGCGGTCCATGTGCTGATCTGTATTGAGATGTTTAAAAACGACCATAAAGTGACCAGTGATTTTCTGGCATCCAGTGTAAACGCAAATCCGGTTGTGATCCGAAGACTGCTGCAGCAGCTGAAAGCGGCCGGGATTGTCCGCGTTGTGCGGGGAACCGGAGGCGCAGACACGGCAAGACCCATAGATCAAATTACGCTGCTTGACATCTATAACGCTGTGGAGTGCGTGGATGATGGTGAGCTGTTCCATTTTCATGAAAATCCAAATCAGCGCTGCCCGGTGGGGAGAAACATTCATGCGGTTTTGGACGTGAGGCTTGAGAAAATTCAGGGAGCAATGGAAAATGAGATGAAGTCAGTAACCATACAGGACATTCTGACGGACACGCAGAAACGGATTCTGTGACCGGACCGCCGTTTGGACACAGGGGGGAATTTTTTTCAAAACTTGATGTAACTATTGACATTACAATATGTCGGTGATATAAATATTGATGTACTGATAATGGTTACAACAAGAGCTGGAGGTAATATTATGACAAATTTTAAGAAGGCAAGCATTGCGCCGGACGCGAGGACAGAACTGCACGATATCCTCTCTCTGACCGGAGCGGAGATCAGCGTCAACAATCTTCCGGCAGGAGCCTGCGTTCCGTTCATTCACTCTCATAAGAGCAATGAGGAGATATATGCGGTTCTCACAGGAAGAGGCAGGGCGGTTATCGACGGAGAGACAGTGGAACTTTCGGCTGGCGATTGGGTCCGCGTCGCTCCGGCGGCAAAGCGCCAGTTCTCTGCGGCAGAGGACTCTGCAATCAGCTTTATCTGTATTCAGGTCAAGGCCGATTCCCTGGAGAGCTATACGGGGGATGACGCAGTTATAGAAAATCCCTGAAAGCGGTTCTCCTGCGTTATCTGCCGGTAATATCAACGTTTGGGAATTACATTGCAGAAAGCGGCCCCACAGACCGAGATGGCCTGTGGGGCCGCTGTTTTTCTGTAGGATCCGGCGTATTTCAGATCAACGCCGCCACCAGCCACACAAGGCCGATGCCCGCCGCCCCCATCAGAGTATACAGCGCCGGGCTCAGATCCCGCCAGGCCCGGCTCAGCCGTCCATGGCCGCTGCCGGTGTAGCTGCGGGCCACCCGCTTGGCCTCCTCCACCAGCTCCCGGGAGGTGACCCCCTCCCCGGCGGCGTCGTTGCGCACGATGAAGATTGCCTGCTCAAAAAACCGCTGGTCCGGGGAATCCACCACCACGACCCGCCTGGAAATACCTTTTACCATGTTCCTCCATGCCTCCAACTAACCATTTGAGATACTTCCATTTTTCCGCAGAGCGGGAAATTTTATACTGCCTCGCGCCGGATTACACCTTTTTTGCCGCCCCCTCCCTGGGCCGGTACAGCACCTGAATGCCGCAGTCGTCCTGGAGGCGCTCACGGCGGATGCTCTCCGAAAGAATCAGTCCCGCCAGGATCTGGGGGTCCTCCCCCTCCCAACCGGCCAGCAGGTCCTGGAGCCACTCGTCCCGGCCCGGGTCCGCCACACCGTCGCTGATCATCACCGTGAAGCCGCCGGGGTCAAGATTCACCTTGGTCACGTCCGGCGCCGCCGGGGCGCCCCGGAGGCCCGCCGGCAGGGTTCTGCCGGTGATCCGCCGGACCACGCCCCCCTTTTTCAGGTAGCTGGGGGCCGCGCCGAATTTGTAAAAGGCCGTTTCCCCGGTGGCAGGGTCGCAGGTACAGAGGTCGATGGTGGTGAAACTGCCGGTCTCCGCCCCCCGGAGGGCCATGGCGGAGTTCAGCGTCTTCAGGGCCGCCTCCGGTTCCACCCCCGCCTCCAGGAACTGGCGCAGCAGCCGGCAGATCAGGGAGGACTCCTTCCGGGCGGCCTCGCCGCTGCCCATGCCGTCCGCCAGCAGGAGGCACCAGACGCCGTCCTCCCGCCGGAAGGACACCACCGTGTCTCCGCAGACGGTTTCCCCCTCCCGGGGGCGTAGGGCCGCCCCCACCCGGCAGGGAGGGGCGGCCCCCGCCGCCGTCACCGGCTCTCCCAACCCTGCGGCGGTGGCGGTCAGCAGTTCGGAGAGCTGGGCGTACTGCCCCTTGGCGCTGCGGCGGGTTTCCTCCAGCTGGCGGCGGTACTGCCGCCGCAGAAGAAAGGCGGACAGCTCCCCGTTAATGGCGGTCAAAAAGTCCGGCAAATGGATGCACCGCCCGGTGAAGTAGGTGGGGAAGTCCTTGGGCAGGGCCCGGCCCCGTTCGAGAAGGTAGGGCGTGGCGTCGTTAAAGGCGTTGAAGGTGCCGGTATACTCCTTCTGCCAGCACAGGTCGCACAGGGCGCAGCCCTGGCAGACCCGTTCAGCCGCCCGGTCAAAGACGATGGCGGGATTCTCGTCGGTGGTGGGAGGCGTGCGGCCCATGCTGTCATACAGGTCCCGCAGGGCCGCCGCCGCCCGGTTCAGCTGCTCTTTCAGCCGCCCGCCGGCAGCGGCGGCAGTTACCGGGCTTTCCGCCTGCTGTACCCGCCTTCCGCCAAATAGGCGGCCCGGCAGAAGCAGAAAGAGGGCTGAGCCGACGGAGGATTCCAGCAGCAGCGGCCCTGCCAGGGGGGTCTGGGCCGGCAGCAGGACTGCCAGGGAGGAGACGAAGAAGGCAAGCCCCGCCGCGGCCCGTCCGCCGGGGAGGCGGCTTCCGGCCAGCAGTCCTCCCAGACCGTAGGCGGCGGCAAACAGGGGGCCCCCGGTGTTTGCGCACAGGTCCGCTGTCAGTCCGGCCCCCAGGCCTGCGGCGGCCCCAGCCGAAGCCCCCTTTTCATAGGCGGTATAGGCCAGCAGCAGGCACAGCAGGGCCCGTCCCACGGAGACGCCGGAGATTGTGAGGTCGCTGACGGCGGCCAGCAATGCTGCCGCCAGAAACAACAGGCTCTCCGGGGCTGGCCGGTCCTCCGCCGGCCGCAGCAGGGGGCGGAAGAACCAGGAGGACACCCCTGTCAGCGTTGCAGCGGCTATGTAGGGCGCCAGATGCTCCGCTGGAGCCAGGGACTGGATGACGTAGATGCCGCCCACGGCGGCAAAGAGTGCGGCGGATACCAGAGGCATGAACAGCGGCCGCCTCCACAGGGCGGTCCCCTGAAAGGTAGCAGAGGCGGTGAGGACCAGGACGCCCGCCGCCAGGAAGGGCAGGGCATCGCCAAAGTCTAGAAACAGCAGCGCACCTGCCCCGGCGCCGGCCAGGGCGGCAATCCCATCGCCCCCGGGGCCCGCCGCCGCGATACAGCCCAGGGCAAAGGGGGCGTGGCCGTCCGGCAGCTGGCTGGCGGTCAGAGCCGCCGCCAGAAAAAAGCGGATTCCCCAGGACAGCAGGTGCGCCGGCGGCTGCCGCCGGAGAATGATTTGACCGTATCTCACAGCTTGTCCCTCCAAAAATCATGGTTTTCCACCAGTTTATCCTGTGGAGGGAGAGAATCCCGTCGGGAAAAGTGAGAGAGCGGATTTCCCGCCGGGGAAATAGGGGGATTTTGTGGGAATCAAATTCCCCGGTTTGGCGCCGGGAGGTCACATCTATTGACGGTTTCCAATATTTCCGGTAAAATAGACCAGAATATAAGAAGCAGATACCAATTTTGAAAGAGAACAGGAGAGGTGCCCTCTATGGCGACTTCATTCATCGATAAAGCCCGCATCACGGTTCAGGCCGGCAATGGCGGCAACGGCGTGGTGGCCTTCCACCGGGAGAAGTACGTGGCGGCCGGCGGCCCCGACGGCGGCGACGGCGGCCGGGGCGGCTCTATCATCCTGGTGGTGGACGACAATATGTCCACGCTGATGGACTTCCGTTACAAGCGCAAATATGTGGCCGGCAGCGGCGGCGACGGCCAGGGCAAGCGGAAATCCGGCAAAGATGGGGAGGATCTGGTGATCCGCGTTCCCCGGGGCACCTTGGTACGGGACGCGGAGACCAATGAGATCATTAAGGACATGTCCGGCAAAGAGCCCTTTACCCTCTGCAAAGGCGGCCGGGGCGGCTGGGGGAACATGCACTTCGCCACACCTACCCGGCAGGTGCCCCGCTTTGCCAAGGCGGGCCTCCCCGGCGAGAGCCACGATGTCATCCTGGAGCTGAAGCTCCTGGCGGACGTGGGCCTTATCGGCTTCCCCAACGTGGGCAAGTCCACGCTGCTGTCCGTGGTCTCCAAGGCCCAGCCCAAGATCGCAAATTACCACTTTACCACCCTGTACCCCAACCTGGGCGTGGTGTGGGTGGACGAGGGCGTCAGCTTCGTCATGGCGGACATCCCCGGCATCATCGAGGGGGCCAGCGGCGGCGCGGGACTGGGCCACGACTTTCTGCGCCACATCGACCGCTGCCGCCTGCTGATCCACGTGGTGGATGTCTCCGGCAGCGAGGGCAGGGACCCGGTGGCGGACTTCGACGCCATCAACGAGGAGCTGCGGCAGTACAGCCCGGAGCTGGCGGAGCGTCCCCAGATCGTGGCCGCCAACAAGGTGGACATCATGGAGGAGCCGGAGAACCTGGAGCGGCTTCGGAACCATGTGAAGCAGAAAGGGTTTACACTGCTTGAGATCTCGGCGGCGGCCCACCAGGGCACAAGGCAGCTGGTGGGCAGGGCGGCGGAGATGCTGTCCGCCCTGCCTCCGGTGACGGTGTACGAGCCGGAATATGTGCCCAAGCCCCCAGTGGTGGACAGCTCAGCCCCCCTGGATATCCGCCGCAGCGAAGACGGCACCTGGCTGGTGGACGGCCCCTGGCTCCAGCGGCTCATGGGCAACGTGAATTTTGCCGACTACGAGAGCCGCATGTGGTTCGACAAGACCCTGCGGGAGTCCGGTCTTTTCCGGCGGCTGGAGGAGATGGGCATCCAGGACGGGGATACGGTTTCCATGTACGACTGGGAGTTTGAGTATCAGCGGTGAGGAGAAATAGATATGCCTGTTTATAAACCGGAGGATTATGGGGAAGTTATTGCCCGTATTCGGAAAAAGTAGTGGAAAACCACGTTCAAATGGAGGCGTGCCTGACGGAAGAGACAATTGCCGCATTTGAGAAAGCCTGCGGCATTCACCTGCCGCAGGCTTACCATATGTTCTTAATGCAGGTCGGAGACGGATGTGAGAGCATGGTTGACGGATTTCAGTTGAACCGGTTGGAGGATCTGGAGCAAAAAGACTTATCCAGGCCGTTCATGCTGGAAAAAGAGTGGATTTGGGAATGTGAGGATGATCGGTATGGAGAGCGGTATGACACCGTTGAACAGGCGATACAGGAAAATGCCGCGGAGAGGTTTGGGATTTTACCGATGTAGGCGTTCAGCCCTGCTGTGAGCGCCAGGACTTTTTGGGATGGTTCGAACTATGGCTGGATCATCCGGACAGCACGGATTATCTGAAAGACTATGTGTATGAGTGAAACATTCTCCGGCTTGGCATTTCTTTGCCCCCCATTTGGCAGACAGACCGTCTGCCAAATGGGGGGCAATTAACATCAGTTCAGCGTATCCGCCGCCTGGGCGAAGAGCTCCGCAATCCGCTCCGCCACGGCGGGGCAGGTTTTGAGCTCCGGGTCGGCGGCCAGCAGCTCCTCCGCCGCGGTCTGGGCCTCTTTCAAAAGACCGGCGTCACAGCCGATGTCGGCGATCCGCAGGCCCGGCAGGCCGTGCTGCCGCTGGCCGAAGAAGTCTCCAGGGCCCCGGAGCCGCAGGTCCTCCTCGGCGATCCTGAATCCGTCGGAGGTTTTTGTCATGACCTTCAGCCGCTGCCGGGTCTCCTCATTTCGGTTGTCGGAGACCAGCACGCAGTAGGACTGGTGCTGCCCCCGGCCCACCCGGCCCCGCAGCTGGTGAAGCTGGCTCAGGCCGAACCGCTCCGCGTTCTCAATAATCATCAGCGAGGCGTTGGGTACGTCCACGCCCACCTCGATGACGGTGGTGGACACCAGCACATCCGATTCATGGGCCGCGAAGGCGGACATCACCGCCTCCTTTTCCTTGGGCTTCATCTTTCCGTGGACGAAAGCAATCCGCAGGTCCGGCAGGGCCTGGGTCTGCAGCATTTGGGCGTACTCCGTCACGGCCTTGCGCTCGTCGGGGACCTCCTCGCTCTCCGACACTATAGGGCAGACCACGTAGGCCTGCCGCCCCTCCGATACCTGCCTGCGGATGAAGCCGTACAGCCGGGGGTGGTAGCTGCCGGGGACGGCGTAGGTCTCCACTGCCCGCCGCCCGGGGGGCAGCTGGTCGATGACCGACACGTCCAGATCCCCGTACAGGATCAGCGCCAGCGTCCGGGGAATGGGCGTGGCGGACATGACCAGAGTATGGGGGTGCCGGCCCTTGGCGATCAGCGCCGCCCGCTGGCCCACGCCGAAGCGGTGCTGCTCGTCCGTCACCACCAGGCCCAGGTCCGCGTACTCCACAGTGCCGGTGATGAGGGCGTGGGTGCCGATGGCAAAGTCGATCTCTCCTGCCGCCAGCTGGGCGGAAATGGATTTTTTCGCCCTGGCCGGGGTGGAGCCGGTGAGCAGGGCGCACCGGATGCCCAGGGAATCCAGCAGGGGGGACAGCCCCTTGTAGTGCTGCTGGGCCAGGATCTCCGTGGGGGCCATCAGGGCCGCCTGACGGCGGTTTTTTACGGCGTAATACACGCAGGCGGCGGCCACCATGGTCTTGCCGGAGCCCACGTCCCCCTGGCACAGGCGGTTCATGGGCGCGCCGGAGGCCATATCCGCCAGGGCTTCATCTATGCACCGGCGCTGGGCGGCAGTCAGTGTAAAGGGAAGAGCCTTGTAAAAAACCTCCATGTCCACGGCGGCGCAGGGGGGGACGGATACCGTCACCCGGCGCTCTCGCAGGCGCTGGAGGCCGATGGCGAAGAGGAACAGCTCCTCAAAGGCCAGCCGCCGCCGGGCGAGGTCCAGGGTTTCCGGAGAGGTTGGAAAGTGGATGTTTTCAAAGGCGAAGCCCGCGTGGCACAGCTGGTGGTTCCGGCGGACGCTGTCCGGCAGGACGTCCGGCAGAATGGCGGCGCAGGCGTCCAGTCCCTGGCGGATGGACCGCCGCAGTACCAGCTGGCTGACCCCGGCGGTGAGGGGGTACACGGGCACGATGCGCCCCGTGACCTCCCGCCGCCCTTCCGGCTCCACCACTGGGGAGATCATCTTCCGCCGGGAGCCCCGGCCCTCGGCCCGGCCGTAAAAAACGTAGGTCTCTCCGGGATGGAGATTGTTTTTGAGCCACGTCTGGTTGAAGAAGGTGACGTCCAGAACTCCGGTCTCGTCCACCGCCCGGAGCTTCACCAGCTCCATGCCCTTCCGGACCCGGGTGACGGTGGGCGCGGCGGCCGCCATGGCCGCGCAGCAGGCGGGCCCGTCCTCCGGCAGCTCCGCGATGGAGCGGAGGACCGTGCGGTCCTCGTACCGCCGGGGGAACCAGGAGATCAGATCCCGCAGGGTGCGGATGTCCAGCTTTGCCAGGGCCTTGGCCCGCTGTTCGCCGATGCCCTTGATGTACCGCACGTCTGTTGCGAGGTCCGCCATCACAATCCCGCCTTCCTGAAAAATTCTGGTTCCATTATAATCAAATTTTGAAAACTTGCAAAGAACTTTGTAACGAATTCCCAAATTCCCCGTCCTATGCACGAAGGAGGTGAGGAGATGCCCGATTTTGAGGAGATCTACCGGCTGTATTTTGCCGACGTATACAAATATATCCTGGCCTTGAGCCGGAACGAGGCCGTGGCGGAGGAGGTGACCCAGGAGACCTTCTTCCGGGCCCTCTCCACCATCGGCACTTTCCGGGGGGACTGCCAGCTGCGGGTCTAGCTGTGCCAGATCGCCCGAAACCGGTACATGGACCTCTGCCGGGAGCGGCGGCGGTTCCGGGATCGTGAGGAGGAGCCGGTGGCCGCTGGCATTGAGGAGGGTTTCGCCGACCGGGACACCGCCAAACGGCTCCACGCGCTTCTCCACGTCCTGCCGGAGCCCTACAAGGAGGTCTTCTCCCTGCGGACCTTCGGGGAGCTGTCCTTTGCCCACATCGGGGAATTGTTCCAGAAGAGCGAGAGCTGGGCCCGGGTGACCTACTTCCGGGCCCGGCAGAAATTGAAGGAGGGATTGGATGAACTGTAGAATCGTACAGGACCTGCTGCCGCTGTACCACGACGGCGTGTGCTCGGACGAAAGCCGGGCGGCGGTGGAGGCGCACCTGGCGGGCTGTGAGGACTGCCGCCGGATGCTGGCGGACATGGACGCGCCCCTGCCGGCGGCGGAGGGAAAAAAGACGGAAAATGCCGCCGCGGCAGTAAAAAAAATCGCCGGAGAGTGGAGACGGAGAAAATGGAGGGCATGGCTGAGGGGGGCCGCCGCCGCCGCGCTGGCCTGCGCCCTGGCGGCAGGACTGTGGGTCCTGGCGACGCAGTGGACGGTCTTCCCGGTGGACCCGGCGAAGATTCAGGTGACAGACCTCCGTCAGCTCTCCGACGGGCGGATTTTGTATCACTTCCGTATTGATGACGACCGGACTCTCCATACAGTCCGCTGGGAGTTTGGCGAGGACGGCGATGTCTGGCTCCTGCCTAAGCGGGCTCTGTATACGGAAAAGCGGGACGAATACTTGTCTATGGCGGACTTTGACCAGGTACTGAGTATTCCGGAGCTGAACGCCTGGGCTCAGGGCAACGGCGTGGATATGGAAACTGTCCGGATCTGGTACGGCCAGGGAGAAGACCGCGTTCTCCTTTGGGAGGAGGGCATGGAGCTGCCCGCCGCCAACCAACGCGACGAGGAGACATACGGCTTCAACGCAGAGAGCGCCGCATACTGGTCCACCCGCCGCAGCTGACAGAAAAAAGACTGAGCCCCAAAAAGCCTCGTCCCGGCAACCGCCCCCCGCAACCTCCAGGAGTGGAGGGGGGTGTGTGCGGGGGGAACGAAGGTTCCCCCTGCGCCATTTCAATCATGGATACATAAAAGAAGCCCCGGGCTTTGGCCCGGGGCTTCTTTTATGTATCCTCGATTATTCCTCGGGGACGATGGCGCCGTTGGGGCAGGTGTCGCAGCAGGAACCGCAGTCCAGGCAAGCGGCAGCGTCGATGACGTAAGCGTCATCGCCCTGGCTTATGGCGCCGGCGGGGCAGGCGTCCGCGCAGGAACCGCAGCTGACACAGGCAGAAGTAATCTTGTAGGCCATGGGAAGCACCTCCATTAGAATTTACGTTCATTGTAGCACAGAATTTCAAAAATGCAAGAGGAATGTTAAAAAGGTAACGTGAAATTTTTGAAAAATTCCCGAAAACAATCCAAAACAGAGTTTGCTAAAGCTAACCGTTCACAATTTGTTTTCAAATTAGTCAAAGAAAGTCAAAAATAACCTCTTGACATTTGCGCGGTCTGTGCTATACTGGCATCAGAACAAAGGTTAAAGAAAGTCAAAGTCAAAATGAACTTACGGAAAGAGATGGTGTCCCATGGGAATTACCGATCTGATCGCCGGCTTCCTCCAGGACAGCCTGGACGAGGCGGAAAACGGTGTGCTGGAAATCCAGCGCAGTGACCTGGCCCAGCGGTTCAACTGCGTGCCCAGCCAGATCAACTACGTGATGAGTACCCGCTTTTCCCCGGAACGGGGCTACATCGTGGAGAGCCGCCGGGGCGGCAACGGGTACATCCGCATCACCCGGGTGCGGGTGGACCGGCAGACGCTTTTGATGCACGTCATCAACACGCTTGGAGAGGCGGTGGACCTGCCTTCCGCCCGGGCGATTCTGGGCAATCTGGCCCAGTCCGGAGCGGTGGAGGAGGACATCTGCCGGGCCCTGGCGGCGGCGGTGAACGACAAAGCACTTTCCGCCGTGCCCCGGGAGCTGCGGGACCAGGTCCGCGCCGCTATTATGAAACAGGTGCTGATTCTCCAGGTATAGCGCCCGTTCTTTGGAATCGTTTGAAAGGTATCAAAAATATATTGTATATAGCAGGAGGTATTTGATTATGAAATGCGAGAATTGCGGTAAGAATGAAGTTACCTTTGTTTACCAGAGCAATATCAACGGCCATGTGGAGGAGAAGCACCTGTGCGCGGAGTGCGCCGAGAAATTGGGCTACACCCAGCGGGTGGCGGCCCAGCATCAGCGGATGATGCAGGGCTTTAACAGCCTCTTTAACGGCGGCATACTGGAGGACTTCTTCTCCCCCATGCCCGGCCTGCTGAACCGGCGGGGCTGGTTGCTGGAGGACCCCTTTGACGACTTCTTTGCCGATATGCCCGCCCTGGGCCCGGCGAAGCAGGAGACGCCGGAGAAGCGGGATGGCCTGGTAGACCGGGAAGAGCAGGGCCGCTTTGCCCGGATGCGGCAGATGAACGCCCTGCGGATGGAGATGAAGAAGGCCGTCCGCCAGGAGGACTTTGAGCGGGCCGCCCAGCTGCGGGACGAGATCCACGCCCTGGAGGCGGAGCACAAGGAGGACGGGGCGGCCCAGTGAGCCGCTCCGAGACGGAGGAAAGGAAGACAAAAGATTATGAATGAGAATAAATTTACCCCCAGGGCAGAGGCGGCCCTGCGGCTGAGCCAGGAGGCGGCGGGAGACCTGGGCCACGGATACGTGGGCACGGAGCACCTGCTGCTGGGTCTCCTCCGGGAGGAGGGCGGCGTGGCTCACGAAGTCCTGACCGAGGCGGGCCTCACCGCCGGTATGGTGGCGGAGATCATCAAAAAGAGCGTGGGCGCGGGCCTGCCCGGCGGCAACCCCGCCCAGGGTCTGACCCCCCGGGCCAAGCGGGTGGTGGAGATCGCCATGGAGGACTCCGTCCGGGGCGGCTGCAATTATATCGGCACGGAGCACCTGCTGGCGGGTATCCTGCGGGAGGGCAACAACATGGCCGTCCGCATTCTGCGCACCGCCGGTGTGGACGCCCGGGGCCTGTACAGCGCCCTCATGCGCAAGCTCAGTGAGCAGCCCCGGGGCAAGGCCGGGGAGGCCAGAGGTTCCGGCGCCTCCCGGGACGAGGGAGGCAAGGGGAAAAACCTCCGGGAGTTCACCCGGGACCTGACCGCCGATGCCCGGGCGGGGAGGCTGGACCCGGTGATCGGCCGGGACGAGGAGATCCAGCGAATGATCCAGATTCTCTCCCGCCGCACCAAGAACAACCCCTGCCTGATTGGAGAGCCCGGCGTGGGCAAAACCGCCCTGGCGGAAGGGCTGGCCCGGAAAATTGTTTTGGGGGACGTGCCCGAGGACCTGCTGGACAAGCGCATCCTCTCCCTGGACCTTTCCGGCATGGTGGCGGGCACCAAGTACCGGGGCGAATTTGAAGAGCGCATTAAAAAGACGCTGGAGGAGGTCCGGCGCTCCGGCGATGTGATTCTCTTCATTGACGAGCTTCACACCATTGTGGGCGCTGGCAGCGCCGAGGGGGCGGTGGATGCCGCCAACATCATCAAACCCGCCCTGGGCCGGGGGGAGATTCGGGTCATTGGCGCCACTACACTGAACGAGTACCGGAAGTATATCGAGAAGGACGCCGCTCTGGAGCGCCGGTTCCAGCCGGTGCAGGTGGGTGAGCCCAGCCGGGAGGCGTCTCTGGAGATTTTGAAGGGTCTGCGGGAGAAGTACGAGCAGCACCACAAGCTCCAGATCACCGACGAGGCTCTGGAGGCCGCCGTGAGCCTCTCTGCCCGGTATATCAACGACCGCTTCCTGCCGGACAAGGCCATCGACCTGATGGACGAGGCGGCCAGCCGGGTGCGGATGGAGACGGAGGAGCCCTCCGAGGAGCTCAAGAGCCTGGAGGAGAAGATTGCCGCCCTGACAAAGGACAAGGAGGCCGCCATCGCACGGCAGGACTATGAGACCGCCGCTCAGCTGCGGGACATTGAGCGGAACTATCAGGAGCAGGTGGACATGGAGCGGGACAAGCGCAAAAAGAGCAGCGCGGAGCACCGCCCTGTCACCGGCGAGGATATCGCCGCGGTGGTCTCCGGCTGGACCGGCATCCCCATCACCCGGATGACCGAGGACGAGGGAGCACGCCTGCTGCGGATGGAGGAGACGCTCCACCAGCGTGTGGTGGGCCAGGATGAGGCTGTCCAGGCCGTGGCCCGGGCCATCCGCCGGGGACGGGTGGGGCTGAAGGACCCCAAGCGCCCCACCGGTTCCTTCCTCTTCCTGGGGCCCACCGGCGTAGGCAAGACGGAGCTGTGCAAGTCCCTGGCGGAAGCCATGTTCGGCGACGAGACCGCCATGATCCGCATCGACATGTCCGAGTATATGGAGCGGCACACGGTCTCCCGCCTCATCGGCTCCCCCCCGGGCTACGTGGGCCACGAGGAGGGCGGCCAGCTCACCGAGAAGGTCCGCCGCAAGCCCTACTCCGTAATTCTCTTTGACGAGATCGAAAAGGCCCATGAGGACGTGTGGAACGTACTGCTCCAGATTCTGGACGACGGCCGCATCACCGACTCCCAGGGCCGCACCGTGGACTTCAAGAACGCGGTGATTGTCATGACCAGCAACATCGGCGCAAAACGCCTCACCGCCGCCGGCGGAAAGCTGGGCTTCTCTGCCGGTAAGGAGGACGAGACCCAGGATGCGGAGCGCCAGTTCCAGCAGGCCCGGGAGGCGGTGCTGGGGGAGCTGCGGCAGACATTCCGCCCGGAGTTTTTGAACCGGATCGACGATATCATCGTCTTCCGCTCTCTCACGGAGGAGGACATTCGGGAGGTGGCCCGCAGAATGCTGCGCACCGTCTCCGCCCGGATGGAGGCCATGGGCGTTCACCTGGACGCCAGCGAGGAGGCCGTGGCGGAGCTGGCCCGGGAGGGCTTCGATCCCAAGTACGGCGCACGCCCCCTGCGGCGGGCCATCCAGAGCCGGGTGGAGGATGCCGTGGCCGAAAAGCTCCTGGACGGCACGTTGAAGGCCGGGGATACGGCAAAGCTCACCGTGGAGGACGAGAAGCTTCTGGTGACGAAATAAGTGAAAGGGCCGGAGGCGTAAGCCTCCGGCCCTCTGTCAATCCTGATACCGGACGAATACCCGGTAGTCCGGCCCCTTCAGCCCGCTCCAGTAGTTGCGCAGCAGCAGGATGTCCGGCTCCGCCGGATTGGCCAGCACCTGTTGTCCTGGGAGGCCGCTGCTGCCAAGCTCCGATGTGGGAACGGCGTCATGGCCGTCGAACACCGTTTTCCCCACCGGCTCAAAGCCCTCCGGCAGTTCCTTGAGAACACTGCTGTAGGGGACGGCGTCGTACCGGGCCTGGTCCTCCGGGGATACCTCCGTCTGATAGGGAAGGTAGTAAGTGTCATTCAGAAAAACGTAAATTGTCTCCTGATATCGAATCAGAGTCAGCCCCCGGAGAACCTCCTCCACATAGCGGACATAGGCCATGTAAAATTCCTGTGTCTGCTGGTTGTAGCACTCCTGATAGATATAAACCCATTCCGGGTGTTCCGGGCTGGTGTAGTAAGGGAGCGGTTCGTCATGATAGCTGACGGCGGTCTCCCCGGCATAGGAGAATCCCTCCGGGCACTCCGCGGAGTGCTCAAACCAGCCGGAGATCACGTAGGTTACACCATCCACTGTCAGACTGGGCGCGCCCATGCCGGAGCCAGCGGGATCGGCGGCTGTTCCGCTGTCCGCTGTGATACCGCCCTCAGCAGGTATCTCGCTGTCCGCCGGAGAACTGTCCCCAAGGGGCTGGGTGTAAGCGGGAGGCGGCAGCAGTCTGAAAGCCAGCAGCGCAAGGCCCAGGCACGCCGCAAGACCTGCCGCCCGCCGCCAGCTCCGCCGCAAAGCGGCAGGCCTGGGCGCGGCCTCCCGGACAAACTCCTCCCGAATCTCTCCCATAGCATATAAAAGCTGTTCCGCGCTCATACGGCGAATCCCTCCTTTTTGAGATGTTCCCGCAGCTGCTTACGCAGGCGGAAGAGGGTGGAGGCTGCGGTGTTCTTCCGCATCCCGTGCATTGCCGCCAGCTCCTCCACAGAGCGGAGATACCAGTACCGCTGGACGAAGAGCACCCGCTTCTCCCGGGGCAGCGCCTCCAGGAAGCGGTTCAGGCTCTCCGCCAGGTCCTGGGCCTCCAGGGCATGTTCCGGCGTAGAGACAGCGGGGAGGCATTCCTCCAGCTCACTGAGAGCCAGCTCTGTTTGACCGCCTCCTCGTTTCTGGGCCCGAAGAGCCCGCCAGCGGTCCAGGGAGAGATTGCGGGTCAGCTTTCCCAGGAAGGCGTCCAGCCGGGCCGGGCGGCGGGGCGGCATGGCCTTCCAGGCCCTGAGCCAGGTGTCGTTGACACACTCCGCCGCGTCTTCCCGGTTCTCCAGAATCCCCAGGGCGATGGCGCGGCAGTAGCCGCCGTATTTCCGCTCGCTCTCCGCCAGCGCCGCCTCGTCCCTGGCCCAGTACAGCGCCACGATCTGCGAGTCCTCCATGTTCCACACCTCCGTTGCCCTTCTTCACGGGAAAAAATTTTACATATTGCATGGATTATAACATATTTTCCGGCGCTGGCAAATTTTCTGTATCATAGGGAAAACTTGATTTGTTCATACTTTTCCTGTATCATAATATTCAATCGTGTGAACAGAGAGAAAAAGGAGCGATGATATGCCATTTTCATTCAACTTTGACCCCAGCGCCTTCGGCGGCGGATTCAACCCCAGCGCTGCCCAGAGCGGCGGTTTCACCCCGCCTCAGCCCAGGTCCCGCAAGCCCCGCAAGGCTATCGGCAACGCCTTTACCCGGACGCTTTTGAACATTGCGGTGACGCTGGTGTTCGGCGCGGTGTACTTCTATCTGGAGCTGCCCGCCCTGAACCCCCACGCCGAGGAGTTCTACGTCTTCATCTTTCTGCTGTGCGCGGTGTACTGCGTGTGCGCCGTGTTCACCTCCGGCTTCCAGGGGGAGGGGGTCAAGGGATACTTCGGCTTTGTGAAAAAGCAGTGCGCCCTGCCCTTCCTGGTGTTTCTGGCTCTGATTGCCGCCATTGCCGTTGGCTCCCTCACCAGCTGGGTGGTGCTGCGGGCGGGGGCGTACAGCAGGCTTTTGCCCCTGGAGACCGGCGACTTCACCGCAGAGGTGGAGGAGATCAGCTACGACCAGATCCCCATGCTGGACGCAGACTCCGCTTCCCGCCTGGGCACGCGGAAGCTGGGTGAGCTGGCGGATATGGTGTCCCAGTTTGAGATTCTGCCCACCTATACCCAGATCAACTACCAGGGACGTCCTGTCCGGGTCACGTCCCTGCGGTACGGCGACCTGGTCAAGTGGTTCACCAACCGCTCCGAGGGACTGCCGGCCTATATCATCGTGGATATGGTGACCCAGGAGGCGGAGGTGGTCCGCCTGGAGGAGGGCATGAAGTACACCGTGGCCGAGCACTTCGGCCGCAACCTCTACCGCCATTTGCGGTTCCACTACCCCACCATGATGTTCGATGAGCCCATGTTCGAGATCGACGAGACGGGCACGCCCTACTGGGTCTGCTCCCGGATCGTGAAGACCATCGGCCTCTTCGGCGGTACGGACGTGAAAGGGGCCGTGCTGGTGAACGCCATTACCGGCGAGTGCCAGTACCACGAGCAGGTGCCCAACTGGGTGGACCGGGTGTACTCCGCGGATATTATCATCCAGCAGTACGACTATTACGGCATGTACCACAACGGCTTCATCAACTCCATGTTCGGCCAGAGAGATGTGACGGTGACCACCGACGGCTATAACTATATCGCCATTGGCGACGACGTGTATATGTACACCGGCGTCACCTCCGTCACCTCCGACGAGTCTAACATCGGCTTCATCCTCTCCAACCAGCGGACCAAGGAGAGCCGTTTTTACTCCATCGCCGGCGCGGAGGAGTACTCCGCCATGGCCTCCGCCCAGAGCCAGGTTCAGCAGATGCGCTATGAGGCCACCTTCCCCCTGCTGCTAAACATTGCCGACCAGCCCACCTACTTCATGACCTTGAAGGGGCAGGACGGCCTGGTGAAGATGTACGCCATGGTCAACGTTCAGCAGTACGACATCGTGTCCACCGGCGGAACAGTGGCGGAGTGCGAGATCAACTACCGCCAGACCCTGGCCAACCGGGGGCTGATTGATGCGGGGGCGGCGGATATCGATGTGCCTAATGCGGAGGATGTCCTTACAGATACGGTCACCGGCGTGATTGCGGATATCCGCTCCGCTGTGATGAACGGCACTACCCAGTATTTCATCCTGCTGGAGGGCGGGGGAGACTACTTCTTGGTCAGCGCCAGCGATGTGCCCCTGGCGGTGCTGCTGAACGTGGGCGACCGAGTGGAGATTTCCTACTATCCGGCAGCCGGAGGCGTGGCCCTGCCTGCCTTTGATGTGAAGATACTGGCGGCATCCAGTGCGCCGCCCGTCATTGTACAGCCGGTAGAGCCGGGCGATGGAGCCAGATTTCTGGATGGCGAAGGCAATCCGTAAAAGGGAAGCGGCTTTGAATGGATACGCGTAAAAAGCAGGGCCCCGGCGGAAGCCGGGGCCCTGCTTTGCTCAAAGAGGAGACGCTTTTATGGGGTTATTTCCAGTCGGTCAGGATGTAGCAGCCCGGCTCCTGATAAGGGGTGCTGCCTTGCATTGAGCAAGCCGACATTTACTTCAAGTACAAGGGGAAAAAGCCGCTGACCGGGGCCGAGCAAATCCTGTTTACGGCGGCGCACGATTATCTCAAAGGCGTGATGAACGGCAAGACCGCCCTGCCGGTAAAGGCATGGAAAGCGGAGTATGCCAAGCTGACCGCCGAGAGGGAAACGCTCAACCGGCGGTATCTTGCGCTGAAAGAGGAAGTGAAAGAAGCCGAGCAAATCCGAAAGAGCGTTTACAGTATCTTGCGGCAGGAACAGCGGGAGCAGCAGCCCCGCAGGGCGCAGGACATGGAGCGGTAACAGACAGGGCGGCGGGGATAATGCCTGCCCCGCTGCCGTTTGTTTCAATTTGAATTTTGCTTTAGGTAGAAAGGTTAATCAACCGTCTATGTTGAAACACTCAAATCCCGCAAAATCACCGGCATATTCAATCTCAATGATATGTGTATCGTCCAGCGTCTGCTCCATATACATGATTTGATATGCGGTCAGATTTATTGTGGGTTTTCCCAACAACTGGGGCAGTTTAGCCTTATTTATGTCCCCATAAACCTGCTGTAATTCGGGCAACATAAATTCGAGCATTTTGGGAGCTTTTCAAAATAGAGCTTTGAAAGTTTTTGCGCCTCCTCCACAAAGCCATCTTCCGGCTCATCGCAGACAAATTCAACTCCGTTTAGTCCTGCCACATATTCGTCCCGTTCCTCCTTTTTGTTTTCCCGATGGCCCGGTGCGCCTGCGGGCATTCCCCGTCCCAGCAGGCGCACCGGACCGTCGAGAGAAACAAAAGCGGCGCAGGATATTATAATCCCACACCGCATATACAGATACAAGCCCCAAAACCGGCCTTGTAAAATGGTACAAAGTCCGGTATAATGAGGCTGGCACAGTGATACTGTTGTGTGGGAGGGTAGTGCTCCCGTATAGGGGCGGGGGTGCTGGTAACACCCTTCGCCCTGCCTTTGTTCATCTCGTGGCCCCATTATAAACCCGCAGAGTATGAATACAAGGTTAATCGGCATATTTTCAAGTCCTGTCCAGGCACAGCGGCGGACTTTTTCGCCCCAATTTCCAATTCCGCATGGGTGCCTTGCGTAAAGAAGGAGTGTGGACTTTATGGAACTGACACTGAACGCCGCCCTCTCCGGCGTGGAGACCTCCGGCATCCGCCGCTTTACCGCCCTGGCCCGGGCCACTCCCGGGGCCTGCACCCTCACCATCGGCGAGCCGGACCTGGACACCCCGGCCCCCATCCGGGAGGCCGCCAGAGCCTCCCTGGCGGAGGGAGACACCCACTACCCGCCCAACAACGGCCAGCCATATCTGCTGGAGGCCCTGTCCCGATATGAGGAGCGGGCCCACGGCCTCCGCTACGCTCCCGATGAGATCATTGTCACTGCCGGGGCCACCGGGGCCATCTTCATTGCCCTGGCCGCCATCCTGAACCCGGGGGACGAGGTTATCATCCCCACCCCGGCTTTCAGCCTGTACGCCTCCACTGCCGCCCTGTGCCGGGGTGTGCCCGTGGCCCTGCCCGCGGAGAACAGCGGGTTTCAAATCGACCCCGCGGCGCTGGCGGCGGCCATCACCCCAAGGACCAAGGCGCTGGTCCTCACCTCCCCCAATAACCCCACTGGCTGCGTCTACACCCGGGAGACCCTGGACGCCGTCCATGACATCCTGCGGGATAATCCCATTTTCGTCCTCTGCGACGACGTGTACCGGGAGCTGGCCTACACAGAAGATTACCACAGCTTTGCCGAGTTCCCGGATATGCGGGACCGGGTCATCGTGGTCAACAGCTTTTCCAAGCCTTGGGCCATGACCGGCTGGCGGGTGGGCTGGTGCATGGCGGACCGGCCTGTCAAGGAGAAAATGCAGGTCTTTCACCAGTACGCCGTGGTGTCCGTTTCGTCCTTTGTCCAGCGGGCCTGCGTCACGGCGCTGGAGACGGATACCGCTCCCATGCGGGCCCTGTTCCAAAAGCGCCGGAACTACGTATGCGTCCGCCTTGCCGCCATGGGTCTGGAGGTCACAGAGCCGGAGGGGGCCTTTTACGTCTTCCCCAGCGTCCAAAAGTATGGCATGGATTCCGAGACCTTCTGCAAGAGGATGCTCAGCGAGGGACTGGTGGGAGTTCTCCCTGGGACGTATTTTGGCGCGGAGGGGTACGTCCGCATCTCCTATTGCTACGGGGACGAGGCGCTGCAAGAGGGCCTGGACCGGATGGAGAGATTTCTGAAAACGCTGTAAAAAAACCCGGGAGGCATGGCCTCCCGGGTTCGTTTATTCCATCATGAGGAGTTTTTTCAAAAAATCCAGCCCTGCGGGGAGCACCGCCTCATCATTAAAGGAGAACTCCGGCGCGTGGAGCTCCGGGGTATCCCCCACACCCAGGAAGAAAAACACTCCCGGGACACGCTTTTGATAGAAGGAAAAGTCCTCCGCCGCTAAAACCGGGACATCCAGCGGTACAGGGGCCTCCGGCCCCAGACAGCGGCGGAGGGTCTCATACAGCCCCTCGTGGTTCCACACCGCCGGATACCCCTGGCTGAGACGAACCTCCAGGGCGCAGCCGGTCTCACGTTCAAGCTCCCGGCCCAGGGACTCCAGGCGTTCCCGGCAGAGGATGTGGGTCTCCTCCCGGTAGGTCCGCAGGCTCCCCTCCAGCACGGTTTTCCCGCTGACGGCGTTGCGCACTGTCCCGGAGACCATCCTGCCGAACCGCAGTACCCGGGGCTCCTCCGGCGGCAAAGCGTCTGCCGCGGCATAGGCCCGGCGGAGGTACTCCGCCCCGGCGGCCAGGGCGTCCAGCCCCTCTGCCGCCCGGCTCAGGTGGACGCTCCTTCCGGTGACGGTGACGGTCACCTCACTGGAGCGGGCCATCAGGGGCCCGGGGCGGGAGAAGACCTGCCCCTGGGCCAGTCCTGGCCAGAGGTGTAATCCAAAAATCCTTGTCACATGGAGCTCGTCAAGAATTCCAGTCGCGCAGAGCCGCTCCGCTCCGCCGGTGGTTTCTTCGGCGGGCTGGAAGAGAAAAAGGACGTTTCTGGGCAGCTGGGAGAGACGGGCGGCGGCGTACTCCGCCAGTCCCAGGGCCAGGGCAGTGTGGCCGTCGTGGCCGCAGGCGTGCATCCGTCCCGGGTGGACGGATGCATAGGGCACTCCGGTGGCCTCCGTCACTGGCAGGGCGTCCATGTCCGCCCGGAAGGCGGTGGTCTCCGGCTTTTCCGCGTCGAAAAAGGCGCAGAGGCTTCCGGGGATGGGAGTAGTGATCCGGCAGCCCAGGGGCTCCAAAACGGCGCGGACATAGGCGCAGGTCTCCGGCAGCCGGTCATCCAGCTCCGGGATCTGGTGCAGCGCACGGCGGTGTGCGGCAACAGGCAGCATAAAGAGTCCCTCCTTGTCCGCTACAGCGTCCAGTCCTGGGCGTGGATGCCCAGGAATTTTTGATCCCGAAAGCCGATGCAGATGCCGTGCTCCGGCTCGCACTTGCACTCGCCCATGAAGGAGATCTCGGGATAGACCAGGGACCCGTCCCCGCTCTGCGTGATCTCGCTGATGTTCACGGCAATGCCGGTGATCTGGATTTCCTGCTCCAGATCCGATTCCATGATGACGGTATCCCCAATCGCTTCATACATTTTGTTGCAGTAGGCGGTGATTTCCCTCCGGTAGTCGGAGAGGTCCACATGCTTCAAAAACCAGTTCAGGCAGTCCAGCTCCTCCCGGTTCAGAGGGAAGCCCTCTTCTTTGTAATCTCCGTTTTCGTCAAAGCAGTTATCCCCCACGGAAAAGATGGAGACCTCCGTCTCTTGTCCGAAGGCCTGTACCGTCAGAGTATCCCCGCTGTTCCACGCCTCCAGCATTGCTTTTCCCTCCGTTCCACAGTCGGTTTCAGGTACCTTGATGATACCATGCCGCTGTCCCTGTGAACAAGCTGCGGGATGGATTTTGTCACTTTCTACAAAATTGGCCTGATGAAAATGCGCATTTTTGCGAAAAGGCCTCTTGTATCCGCCGGGCGGAATCTGGTATCATAGCGAAAAATGAGATAGAGGCGCGGAGACGATGAAGTTGCGGGAGCCGGCAGGCGGGGAACGTGATGGGGGCAACTCCGCCGAACTCTCTGCCCGGGCGCGGGCGGAGGGTGGTCCCGTGGGGAATACCCCCGGGACTGTCCGCGGGCCTTCCCGCGGGAGCGCTATCCGCTTACAGAGGGATCCGCACCTGGATGGGTGGGGAGAGTCTGTTTCAACCCCGGCTGATCAGTGTGCCGGCGCATAATTTTCCGCCAGACGGCGTAGTTTGCATGGAGAGGACGGTTTCTGACCGCCCTTGGGCAAGCAGCTGCCGTTTGGCGAGAGATGATTGTGCCCTCTGTGCGCCTCCGGGATAGGAACGGATGCTGAACTGTCGGCAGAGGCGCACCTCTACCGGCATTTTATTATGCCCATATGAGAGAGCGGAGGAAGGAAACCATGAAATTTGAGAATATTACGGGCTCCATCGTCGCCATGATTACCCCATATCATGCCGGCGGCAGCGTCAACTTTGAGGTGCTGACCCAGCTGCTGGAGCGCCAGATCCAGGCGGGTACCGACGCCATTTTGACCCTGGGGACTACCGGTGAGTACGCCACCATGACCCATGAGGAGGACGCCACCGTTGTGGCCCACACATTGAAGGTGGTGAACGGCCGGGTACCTGTCATCGTGGGCAGCGGCTCCAACAGCACCGCCACCCAGCTGGAAAAGAGCGTGGAGTACCAGGACATGGGCGCGGACGCCCTGCTGCTGATCGCCCCCTATTACAACAAGGCCAACCCGGAGGGGATGTACCGCCACTTTGCCTCCGCGGCGGACGCGGTGCATATTCCGTGCCTGCTCTACAACGTGCCGGGACGCACCGGCTGTTCTATCCCCCTGTCCGTGGTGGAGCGGCTGGCGAAGCATCCCAACATCTGCGGCATCAAGGAGGCCAGCGGCGACATGTCCTACGCCATGAAGATCGCCCGCCTGACGGGGCCGGACTTCGCCCTCTGGTCCGGCAACGACGACATCACCGTTCCCCTGCTGAGCGTGGGGGCCAGCGGTGTCATCTCCGTCTACGCCAACGTGATGCCCGCTATGTGCCATCAGATCGTGGCGGATTACCTGGGCGGGGAGCGGGCCCGGGCGGCGGAGAATCAGCTGAAATATCTGGAGCTGATCAACGATCTCTTCTTGGAGGTGAACCCCATCCCGGTGAAGACCGCCATGAACATGATGGGCCTGAACGTGGGGCCCCTGCGGCTGCCCCTGTGCGAGATGAGCGCCGAGCACGCGGCGAAGCTGAGAAGATCCCTGGAGGAGGCGGGACTGCTGTGAAAATTCTGCTGATCGGCCGGGGCAAAATGGGCCGCCTGATTCAGGAGACCGCCGCGGCCGCCGGGGACGAGGTGGCGGCCGCCCTGGGCCGGAATGATTTGGACCGCCTGGGGCGCATGGGCCGGGTGGCGGACGTGGTGATGGATTTCTCCCGTCCGGAGGCCCTGCCGGAGCTGTGTGCCTACGTCCGCCGCACCGGTACGCCTCTGCTCTCCGGCACCACGGGCTATGCTCCGGCGGACCGGGCACAGCTGGAGGCCCTGGGGGAGGCGGCCCCGGTGCTGTGGGCAGCCAACTTCTCCCTGGGTGTGGCGGTGCTGGTCCGGGCGCTGCGGGAGGTCTCCGGCGTGCTGCGGCCGGACTTTGACATTGAAATCACCGAGGCTCACCACAACCAGAAAGAGGACGCTCCCAGCGGAACGGCGAAACTGTTGTTGGAGGCCATTGATCCTGCCAGGGCGATGACCGTGGTCTGCGGCCGGGAGGGGAACACCGGAAAGCGGGAAAAGGGCGAGATCGGCGTACACGCCCTCCGGGGCGGCACCGTGGCGGGGACCCACACGGTGTACTTCCTGGGACCCGGTGAGGAGCTGGAGTTCACCCACCGGGCCGCCAGCCGGCAGATTTTTGTCAACGGCGCACTGCACATGGCCCGGCTTCTGCCGGGAAAGCCCAAGGGGGCTTACGACCTGCAAAAAATCTTGTTTGGGGAGTGACGGCTATGAACGCCCAGGAGATCATCAATTATATCGCGAACTCTGAGAAAAAGACCCCGGTAAAGCTGTATATCAACACCCTGGGCCCCGTGGACTTCGGTTCTGCCAAGGTCTTCGGACAGGGAAACAGCTTCACCGTCTTCGGCGACTGGCCGGAGCTCTCCGCCGTGCTGGAGGCCAACGCCGGAAACATCGGGGACTATGTGGTGGAGTATGACCGCCGCAACTCCGGCGTGCCCCTGCTGGACCTGCGGGGGGTGAAGGCCCGTATTGAACCCGGCGCCATCATCCGGGAGAAGGTGGAGATCGGCGAGGGGGCCGTCATCATGATGGGGGCCGTCGTCAATATCGGCGCCGTCATCGGCCCGGGCACCATGATTGATATGGGCGCAGTCCTGGGTGGACGGGCCACCGTGGGGGCGAAGTGCCATGTGGGCGCTGGCGCGGTGCTGGCAGGCGTGGTGGAGCCCGCCTCCGCCACACCGGTGGTCGTAGAGGACGGCGTTCTCATCGGGGCCAACGCCGTGGTCATCGAGGGGGTGCACGTGGGCAAAAACGCCGTGGTGGCCGCAGGGGCCGTGGTGGTGGAGGACGTGCCGGAAAACGCCGTCGTCGCCGGCTGTCCTGCCCGGGTTATCAAGATGAAGGATGAAAAGACGGAGGGCAAAACCGCCCTGGTGGATGCCCTGCGGCAGCTGTAAAGCAGACAGAAGGACACTGCCCTCTGCTTTGCCGCTCTGGTGTCCTGCCCGTCCGGCGAATATTCGTCTGGTCCTCCAAAACACAGCATAAAAATTTGGCAGCCCTGTCCCGTTTTTTCGGTTGCCGGAGACAACCATCTGTGCTATCCTGTTAGCAATAAAAATCAGAGGGGGACGGGATATGCTGGTTTTGGACTTTATCAATGTGGGCAACGGCGACTCCACCCTGGTGCGGGAGATGGAGAACGGTGAGCAGAAGTTCGCCATGCTGGTGGACTGCGGGCACGACAGCCTTGTGCGGGATGACCATCCCCAGGAGCTGGACCCCCGCTCCCGGCGGATCTACGCCGGGGATTTTCTGAAAAAGCAGGGCGTCGCCCGCCTGGACAAGGTGCTGCTGACCCACTTCCACCGGGACCACATCGGCGGCCTGGGCCGGGTGCTGGAGAGCGTGGCGGCAGAGGAGCTGCTGGCCACCTACGTCCCGCCCGCCGGCGCAGGGCTGCTGGAGCCGGACGGGGACAACGGTCTTCCCAAGGCGGCCCGGAATGCCGTCCGGTGCCTGGAGCTGTATGCCGGGGCTCTGCGGGAGAACCCCGGGCGTGTGGAGCGGATGACGGAGCTCCCCGGGACCCGGATGGAGCGCTTTCAGCTGACAGACAGCCTGACGATGGATGTCCTCTTTGGCGAGGCGGCCCTGTACCGCCGCCAGCGGGAGGTCTATGACGCCCTTTTCCGGGGAGAGCGGAACAGCTACGACCTGCTGCACTGGGCCAAGTGCATGAATATCTCCAGTCTCCGCCAGCGGCTGTACTACCACGGAAAGGAGATCGTCCTGGGGGGCGATTTCTACGCCCATATGTGGGAGACGGCCTCCGCCACCCCCTGCGATATTCTCAAGGCCCCTCATCACGCCTCGCTGTCCTCTACCACCCGGAAGCTGCTGAAAATGCTCCAGCCCGAGACCGTTGTGGTCAGCGTGGCGGCGGGACGGCCGGATGAGCGGCCCCATCCCTATATTATTTCTCTGATGCGGGAGTTTGCGGAGGATGTCCACTTCACCGACGCAGTGGCTATCCCGGGGCTGGTGAATCCGGTGTTCCATGAGTCGGTACATATTGAGATTGAATAGGAGAAGTTTTCATTCGGCTTCACGTTCCGGCTGGAATCGAATGAGGGAACCTGTTAAGAACCTGTATTCACAACCGGTGAATACAGGTTCTTAACCTTATGCTGATTCATACGGTTTTGAAACGGTTGATTCACGGGAGAAGCGGGATTCCCCGCGGTGCCGCCGGAATCAGTCTTCTGTAAATTCAAACAGTTCCTCTACCGTTACATGAAAAGCCTTTGCAATATCCATTGCCAGCTTCAGCGACGGATTATATTTTCCACTCTCCAGATGTACAATCGTTTCACGTCTTACATGTGCCAATTCTGCCAATTCACTCTGTTTTAATCCCGCTTTTTCCCGATATTCTTTGACCTTCGTATTAAGGGCCATATCAAACTCCCTTACTGTCCGGCACGCAGAATATTGTAAATCGAATGACAGCCTGAGAATTAGACCCCCTTGCTGTCCATCACACAAAATATGATGAATCGTATCACAGCCAATACCAGTATCATCCCAACCAGCGCGTAGCCCGCCAACGGCCCGTCTATGGCCTTGACGGCGCAGGCAAAGGCGATGACAGCAGCGGCAGCTATCATAATTTTCAATCCGATTGCGTCTGTTCTGCGCAGATTTTGAATTGCCAGCTCATCTTTTTCTTCTTTGCTGTACTTATAAATGCGGATTGCCCGTAAAGCGAAAAATATAATGGTGAATACAGCAACCGCATTCTGGATCATCTCATAATAATGATGCCAATCTCTTCGTGCCCACATCCAGTAGTAACAGACAAGAAGTACCGCATAGATAATTTTGGTTCCTACGATTTCCTTTAGGGTGACTTTTGACTTCATGCTCCATTCCTCCGTGTGATATATTTCTAACTCGCAGGGTGTTGTAAATATATCACTTCCCATGTGTCCTGTCAATTATAAAATATTTATAACTTATTGCCCCGCTGTTTTTATACAGATCATAAGGGAGACAAACAATCATATAACAGAAATCCTGGGCTTGGGCATTCAGAACAGGAATTGAGAACACAAAGGCAAATTGGAAGAGGGAAAAGGACCGGCGCAAGCCGGCCCTTTTGTTTTGGCAGAATTACTTGTACAGCTCCGGCTTCTCCATGGTCTCCACCTTCAGGAACTGGGAGGTCCCGCGGGAGGCGTTCAGGGCGTCGCCGGCCACACAGGCCACATACCCGTCCCAGGAGGAGGGGCCGGTGAGCTTGCCGGCGTGGACGGACTCCACCCACTTGCAGAACTCAATGTCATAGGCCTCGATGAAGCGCTCCTTCCAGTCGGTCATGATAGGCATAGACTCGGCGGGATTCAGGCTGTCCCAGCCGGCGGGGCGGGAGCGGCGGACCACGG
>NZ_CAJULS010000005.1 GCF_910587525.1 uncultured Oscillibacter sp.
CCTCCCGGTGGATTCTGCCGGAGAACAAGGAGATGGCGGAGATCTACGGCTACAACGTTATCGACCCCCTGTCCGTTATGCTGACCCACCTGTCCGAGACCATCCGGAAGTACGCCCACGAGCTTTTGAACCGGGCGGAGACCATGCAGCTGGTGGAGAACCTGAAGCGGACGGAGCCGGACCTGGTGGAGGAGGCCATACCCAACGTCGTCACCTATGCCACATTGGAAAAAGTTCTCCGGAACCTCCTGCGGGAGGGCGTGCCCATCAAGGACCTGGGCATTATCCTGGAGACCCTGGTGGACAGTCTCTCTCAGGGGCGGGACATCGACGCCGCCACGGAGCAGGTCCGCGGCGCCCTGGCCCGGACCATCACCCGCCGCTTCTGCGAGGACGGCCAGCTCCGGGTGGTCACCTTGGACGCGGAGGTGGAGAAGAAGATCATCGCCTCCCTGACCCGGAACGAGCAGGGCGTGTATCTGGCCATGGGGCCGGATCTTATGCAGCAGATCGTAGGCCAGCTGGCAGAGCAGATGCGCAAGTTCAGCGACCTGTCCCAGACGCCCATCATTCTGGTGAGCCAGGTGATCCGCGGTTATTTCAGCAAGATGATTACCCAATTCTATCCCAATGTCTACGTGCTCTCCTTCAATGAGATTACCAGCAACGTCCAGATCCAGGCCCTGGGCAACATCGCTCTGGATGCTCCCACCCGTGAGAGAAAGGCGGTGGGGACATGAGCGAGGCTGCGGCCGCCAGGCAGTATACTGAGCATGAGATCGAGGCTTTGGAGACACAGGAGCTGCTGCGGCTCTATAAGGAGACCGGCAATGAGGAGCTGAAATGGCCTCTGGTCCTGCGATATGAAGGGCTGATCAAGAACGCTGCCATGCAGATTCGCGGGGTTTACAGCAGCTTTGCCCAGATCGACGACATCATCAACGAGGGCATCCTGACGCTGCTGTGGGCGATCGATAAATATGACCCCGATAAGGGGGTCAAGTTTGAGACCTATGTTTCCAAACGCATCCGGGGCATGGTCATCGACCTGGCCCGGAAGCAGGACTGGATGCCCCGGAATGTCCGCCAGCGGGCAAGGGAGATCGACATGGCTGCGGCGGAGCTCTCCTCGGAGCTGGGGCGTTACCCAACGGACGGAGAGATCGCGGACCGCCTGGGAGTCTCCACAGAGCGGTACCAGAAGGACGCCGCCAATGTGGCGTTGAGCAATATCCTCTCCCTGGATATGCTGATGGACACCCGGGAGGATGGCTATCAGCTGGAGCTCCCCTCCAGCGATGTCCAGAGCCAGCCGGAGACGGCGCTGCAGGAGCGGGAGATGCAGCGGGCCCTGGCAGCGGGAATCTCCACCCTGCGGAAAAACGAGCAGATTGTCCTCTCTCTCTACTATGAGAAAAGCCTGCACCTGAAGGAAATTGCCCAGGTGATGGAGCTCAGTGAGCCCCGAATTTCCCAGATACACACCCGGGCCATCCAGAAGCTGCGCAGCTATATGGAAGCATATATGAACGACAACGGAGAAATCCCGAACGCCAGGAGGAAGAAGGGGTAACATATGTATAAAGGCTTTTATAATCTCACCTCTGCCATGCTGACTCATCAGCAGAACCTGAATGTGGTTGGCAACAACTTGGTGAACATCTCCACAGCCGGGTACAAGCAGCAGCGGTACACGGCCACCACTTTCGACGATGTGATGTACAGCCGTGTGGGCAACATCTACAACATCGGTGAGGAGATCGGCCGCCAGAGCTATATCCGGGCTCCCAGCCAGATCTACACGGATTACAGCCAGGGTGTTCCGGAGCCCACGGGGCTGCCTCTGGACTTTGCCATCAACGGAGACGGCTTCTTCGCCGTACAGGATGCGGATGGTGAAATTGCCTACACCCGGATGGGCAACTTCACTCTGAACGACGAGGGGTACCTGTGTCTCCCGGGCTATGGCCAGGTTTTGGATCCGAACGGACAGCCCATCTATCTGGGGACAGATAAAGTCACAGCCACGGAGCAGGGACTGATCTATTACAACGACGGCGGGCTGATCGGCAGACTGGGCGTTTACACTTTTGAGGACAACGAGCAGCTGGTCCACAATGATATGGGCCTCTTTACAGGCGAGGGCGCCCAAGCTGCGGAGACCTTTGAGGTCTGGAACGGATACCTGGAGCGGTCCAACACGGACATGGTCAAGCAGATGACGGAGATGATTACCTACCAGCGGGCGCTGCAGAGCGCCGCGCAGATCAGCAGGATCTACAACGAGCTGATGACCAGAAGCGCCAACGACGTGGGCCGGCTGGTCTGATTTGACTGAGGAGGCTGCCTATGAATCAATCCTTTTTCATCGGTGCGGTGGGCGCCCACCAGCAGCTGAAGCGGCTGACCGTCCACAGCAACAATATTGCAAACGTCAATACATACGGCTTCAAGGCGGAGAAGAGCCGGTTCACAGCCCTGATGTACGACAACATCCGGGCTGTCGAGAACGATGAACTGCCCTCCGGCGTGGGCTCGGCCCTGTGGGTCACGGATACGGATTTTTCCACCGGTGCCCCGGTTATTACGGATCGGGATCAGGACTATATGATTATGGGAGACGGCTTTTTTGCCGTGGTAGACCTGGCCTCCAACGAAGTCTCTCTCACCCGGGACGGCGCCTTTGTTACCTCCGAATTACAGCGCGCCAGCGGTGAGGTGGACGATGCGGGCGTGCCCATCATGGAGACGGTCTACTATCTCTCCGACAACCAGGGCCGGTTTGTCCTCAGCCGGAACGGCGGCATGATCGAGGTGGACGACCATCACGAAGAACAGCCGGTGGGTGTGTTTGACTACATCAACTACAATGGCATGGAGCATATTGACGGCACCCGTTTTATGGCCGTGGATAAGAACGGGGGAATCCGTCTGAGTGAAAGCCAGGTTGCGCGGGGTGTGCTGGAGCAGTCCAACGCAGATCTTGCGGAGGAGCTCAGCAAGGTGATCGAAACCCAGCGGGCCTACGGTATGGCGCTGAAGATGGTCCAGACCTCCGATGAGATCGAAACCACCATCAATGGCTTGAGCAGCTGAGATAGGAGGGGCTATGACAATTAAGAATTATGACCAGCTGAGCTCTCTGGAGCTGGATACACTGAAGGAGATCGGCAGCATCGGCACTGGAAATGCCGCCACATCCCTGTCCGCCCTGATCGGAAAGCCGGTGCGAATTCAGATGCCGGAAGTCCGCATTATGGGTTATAATGAGGCCATCGAGTGGATTGGCGGCCCTGAGGAGATCACTGCCGGCGTTCTAGTGGGTATGAGCGGGCAGATCAGCGGCATTATGCTCTCCGTGCAGCAGCTGGAATTTGTGAATCTTGTGCTGGACAGTATGCTGGGCCAGAGCGTTGGGGATTATATGGAGCTTCAGGAGCTGGAGCACTCGGCCCTGACTGAGGTGGGCAACATTATGATTTCCACCTTCATCAATGCCCTGAGCGGACTGGCGGGCATTGATATTGAGCTGACGGTTCCTGCTTTCACTGTGGATATGCAGGGCGCCATTATGGCGGTGCCCATGGCGGAGTACGGCGGGCAGTCCGACTATATCATGACCATTGGCGGGGATTTTGTCTGCAACGGAAAGGAGATCCCCTGCAGGCTGTTGTTATCACCGGATATCCGGTCTCTAAACTTTTTACTGAGGAAGCTGGGAGTAGACAGTGGAGAGTAAGATTGCAATCGGCATCGCGGACATGAAAATGGCACAAAACAGCGGAATGCTGATCACCTACGCGCTGGGGTCCTGCATCGGGATCTGTCTGTATGACCAGAAAATCAAGCTGGGCGCATTGATCCATATTATGCTGCCGCTGAACATGGAGCCAGGCCGCAAGAATACGATGAAATATGCCGATACTGGAATACGCGAGACATTGAAGATGATGGAGGCCAAGGGCGCGTCCCGCAGCCGCATTACCGCCAAGATTGCGGGCGGCGCAAAGATGTTTGAGGTCAAGGGCGGTTCTCTGTCCAATATTGGGCAGCGGAATATTGAGAGCGTACATAACACCCTGAAGCGGGAGGGCGTCAAGCTTTTGCAGGAGGATGTGGGCGGCACAGTGGCCCGCACACTGCTGTTTGATGTGGGCACCGGCTTAGGCTGTGTCCGCTGCTATGGCAAACCGGAGCATATTTTCTAAGGAGGGGCTGACCGCACGCGGAGACTGACGCGGCGCCCATCCCAAATACAACCATTGGAAGGAGTGTTCGGAACATGTTGGAAGAGGATAAAAGGGGCATTTTGCTGGAGTCCGGCACAAATGAGATCGAGGTCATGCAGTTCACCATCAATAACAGCCTGTACGGCATCAACGTTGCCAAGGTCAAGGAGATCATCGTCTCCGCGCCGGTGAAGAGTATGCCCCATGCCCACCCGGCGGTAGAGGGAATCTTCAAACCCCGGGACCTTGTGATCACGGTGGTGGACCTGCCCAGGTATCTGCTGGGTATCGATACGGAGAAGGGGCCCAAGGATCTATTCATCGTCACCAATTTCAACAAGATGAATATTGCCTTCCGGGTCCACACGGTGGTTGGTATTAGCCGAATCTCCTGGAAGGACATCCAGAAGCCGGACAAGACCGTGTCCGGGGGGAACGAGGGCGTGGCCACCGGCATCGCCCAGTGCGGCAGCGACCTTGTCACCATTCTGGACTTTGAGAAGATTGTGGCGGAGATTGCACCGGAGACCACCATCCAGATGTCGGAGATCGATCAGCTGGGTGAGCGCCAGCGCAGTGACGCGTCCATTTTGGTGGCGGAGGATTCCGTGCTTTTGAGCAAGATGATCGAGGAGGCCCTTCACAAGTCCGGCTATGTCAACACCAGGATGTTCCCTGATGGGCAGGAGCTGTGGAACTACCTCAACAGTATCCGCGGCGAGAAGCTGAATAAGAGTGTGTCCCTGGTCATCACGGATATCGAGATGCCCCAGATGGACGGCCACCGGCTGACCAAACTGATCAAGGACGACAAGGAGTTTACACACCTGCCGCTGATCATCTTCTCCTCCCTGATCACTGAGGAGATGCGCCGTAAGGGCAAGGAACTGGGCGCGGACGAGCAGATGAGCAAGCCGGAGATCGGCCATTTGGTTCGGGTTATAGACCATTTGCTGGATGAGAAAGCCAAGCAACAAAGGTAAAGAAGGGAACTCATGGCTAGTAAATATATTGTAAGGCAGCCAATCAAGGACGTAAGCGGCAAAATCCTGGGCTATGAGATTTTGTACTACGGGGAGAATCAGGCCTTCAGCGCGGATAATTCCTCCGCCGGCGATTTTGCCTCCGCTGACACGGTGTACAGCTTTTTGACGCAGAACAGCACCAAGGCCCTGAAGGGCTCCCTAAATTTCATGACCTTTACCACAGCACTTTTGATGCGGAAGACGCCCCGGCTGTTCGACCGGTCAGAGCTGGTAATTCAGATTGACGACAGTGTGATTATTCACCCCCTCTCCATGCGGTTTGTGGATCAGTTTGCCCGTGAGGGGTATAAGATCGCAGTCAACGAGTTTGAGTTTGCTCCCCGTTATTTAACGCTGATGGACAGCATTGATTACATCAAGATCAATGCCGAGACCATTTCGCCTGCGTCCATGCGCAATACCATCGAGATCGCCCACAGCATGAACAAGAAATGCATTGTCACCAACATCGAGGATGAGGCGGGTTATCAGCAAGCGGTGAACATGGGGGCGGACGCCTTGGAGGGGACGTATGTGGCGGAGCGCGTGACCACCAAGGTTCACAGCAGCGCCTACCTTCAGAGCAGCTTTTTCCAGCTGATGGTGGCGGTGACCAGAGACGAGCCGGATGTGGATGAGATTGAACGGCTGATCTCCATGGATGCCAGCTTGACTTTTGGTCTCTTGAAAATGGCCAACTCCGCGTATTTCGCCCTGCGGCACAGGGCTACCACCATCCATCAGGCCATCATGACGCTGGGGCTGGGACAGCTGAAACAGTGGATCTACCTGCTGAGCGCCAGCAATATGGATAACACTGACAACAGCGATACGGAGGAGTTCCTGAAGCTCTCCTTCATGCGGGCGTATTTTTGCAGTGAGCTGATCAAGCACGCCAAGGATATGCCCATCAGCCGGTCTGAGGCCTACCTGATGGGAATGTTCTCCACACTGAACTACCTGGTGGACGCGCCGCTGGAGGAGATCCTGGAGGAGGTCCCGGTGGCGGACGAGATCAAGGCGGCCCTGATTCGCAAGGAGGGGCGCTGCGGAAAGCTCTATGAACTGGTCTTAAGCTACGAGACGGCCAACTGGAACGCCATTACCACTTATGCCGAGGAGCTGGGAATTCCCAATCAGGTAATCACCAACATTTACTTCACCTGCATGGAGGATGTGAATTTCCTCTGGGACCAGCTGAGCAACGTCTCGCCCAATCAGGAGTCGGAGCCGGATGAAGCGGAAACGAAAGCGGCAGATGCTGAACCGGGGATGGCGGAAACCGCTGAGTGATGCGTCTGGTGGCGGGCCGCCGGCCGAAGGAAGTTTGTTTCATTTCGAAGTTTGTTACCAGCAAAAAAAGATCCGGCGCCTATGGGTGCCGGATCTTTTTGAAGTTTTATCCTCTCCCGTGGTGAGGGGCCTTGGATACAATCTCACAGGCCCGCATCAGCTGGGTGGTGATGTCGCTGCTGTGCTGTACCTCATAAAAGGTGAGCTTGGGGATCATCTCGCCCTTGCTCATGACCACATATTTGGGCGGCAGGTGGCTAAGGGTGTAGGCCATGACATCCACCATGCAGTGGTCACAGCAGCACATGCCGGAGGTGCGCATGTACTTTTCCGCTTTCTCCCGTACCAGCACCTCCATAACATTGACGTAGGTGGGCGGCTCATATTCCTTGCGGGAGGGAATCTCCGCCACAGGCGCGGCAGGCTCTGCCGGCTGGGGCTCGGGCTGGGAGATGGGCTGAGACGCAGGCTCCGCGGGCTGAGGTGCTGGTTCAGCCGGCGGCTGGGAGGCAATAGGCGCCGTGCGCGCAGGTTCCGGCGCAGGGGGCGGCGGAGGAGGTGTTTGGGCGGCAGGCTCCGTTGGGGTCAGGGATGCCTCCAAGGCATCTTTGATCTGGGAGGAGACGGCGGCATCGGCATTGATAGAGGCGATAATGGGTGCGATGGGGGCTGCGGCTGGAGCAGGCGTATCCGGAGATGCGGCTACAGAATCCGCCGGTGCCGCCGCAGGGGCGGCGGGCGGCTCTGTGTTCCGGTTTTTGCTGAGCAGATTCATCACATGGGCGGTCTTGCTGGTCTTGGAATCTTTATTTGAGGCCATAGTAACACTCCTTTATGTGTATATAGATTAACGTTTCTTCCGGCGGGGGAACTTGTCCCCAGCCACGGCGCTGACGATTTTTTGCAGGTCCCGGGCGGAAGTGGCGTCCGGCTTGTAGCTCAGAACACTCTGTCCATAGGCCGGGGCCATGGCTACGCTGACGCTTCGCCGGATCTTCGCGGAGAACACCTGGCTGTTCAGCTGGTCTGCCACCTGCTCCGCCAGGTCCAAAACATCACGGGAGAGAGTGAGGCGGGGATTATACTTGTTGAGCAGAATACCGAGAACCTTCAGACCGGGATTGAAGGAGTTCTGCACCGTCTCGATGATCTCCTGAATCTGGGAGATGCCCACCAGGCTCAGGATCTCCGCCTCCATGGGGAGGATGATGCCAGTGGAGGCCACGTAGGCGTTGATGGTCAGGATATTCAGGGAGGGCGGCGTGTCGATGATGATGAAGTCGTAATTGCTCTTGACAGCGTCCAGTTGCTGGGAGAGCATGAATTCCCGCCTGGGGGCGGTGAACTCCACCTCCGCGGCGGAGAGCAGGATATCCGAGGAGAGGATATCCCCATACTCCGTATGGGCGATGGCCTGCTCAATGGCGCAGTTTCCCTTCAGCACATCGTAGACAGTGTAGCCATCGCCGATATCCAGACCCAAGGTGAAGCCCAGGTTGCCCTGTGGGTCCAGATCAACGCCCAGGACCCGGGCGCCCCGCTCATGCAGGCCACAGACCAGGGCGGAAACGACGGTGGTCTTTCCTACGCCTCCCTTTTGATTTGTGACAGTGATGATTTGCGTCAAAGGTTTTTCCCCCTTACTGTAAAAACTATGTGCGGACCTCTTATTTTTATTATACTATATGTCGATAAAAAAACATAGAGGAATTACAAAAAAATCTTTGTCCGGCAGCCAGGTCCCTGTCTGATGGGAAACGGACCGGACTCCGGGTGTTATTTCATGAAGGGAGTGGTATTACTATGGCATCCGTCAGCAGAACCAGCAGTTCCAGTGCCACCAGTATTTACGGCACCAGGAATGTCATCTCCGGCCTTGCCAGCGGCATGGATACGGAGGGCATGATCGAAAATGCAATATCTGCCTATAAGAACAAAATCTCCAGTCTGAACCAGCAGCGCACAAAACTGAGCTGGCAGCAGGAGGCCTACCGTGACATCATCACAAAGATGGCGAGCTTTTCGTCCAAGTATACCTCCTACACCTCCTCCACCAACCTGATGTCCAGCAGCTTTTTCAATCAGGCGGTGCGGACAGTGGCCAACGGCGCCAATGCCGCCAAGGTGGCGGCTTCCGGCAGAGGCACCAGCGATGTGGCCATCAACGGCGTGCGGCAGCTGGCCACCGCCGCCACCTACAAGCTCAGCGGCTCGGCACTGATGGGCAACACGGGCAGCGACTATGCCTCCGCCTCGAGTCCTGAGGGATTCAGCCTGGATAAGATGACCATCAGCAGCTTCAGCGGCACCATGAACCTGACCTATGGCAAGAATCAGACCCTGTCCTTTACATTCAGCGAGAGCGATGTGTTCAACAGTGCCGAGGAGCTGGCGGCGAACATGCAGAAACAGCTGGAGGATCAGACCATCTCCCTCTCCAGCGGCGGCAGCAAGAAGGCCTCTGAGATGCTGACTGTGGAAGCTGACAGCTTTGGCAATATCACCTTTAAGGATAAGGCCAATAACAACGTGTATATCAGCGGCGTCAGCGACAGCATGAAGGAAGCCTTTAGTGTGAACACCGGTGAGGGGAAGAGCTCTTTCCGGGTGTGGGACCTGACCAAAGAAGTGGACAGTGTGGAATATCTCAGCAAGTCCCCCCTCAGCATCACACTGGACGGTGTCACCAAGAGCGTCAAGATGCCGGATCAAGAATCGGTTAACAAGTATCTCGAGGAGGCGGGGATCGATTTAACCGGCAAGACGGAATTGACCAACGATGAGATCAGCGCGAGAAACGACGCCTATATCAAGGCGCTGCAGGATAATATTGACAAGGCTTTCGGCAAACTGGACGACGGCAGCAGCAAGCTCAAGGTTACCAATGAGAACGCTGCTGCCTGGGCTGAGGGCGAAGCAGGCAGCGCATCGGATATCAAACTGAGATTTGAGGCCGGCCAGGAGGGCTCCTCCTTCTCCGTCACCTCCAGCAAGGGCAAGTCCATGGGCTTTGGCGGAACCCAGCTGACCAGCTACCTGAATACCAACAAGACACTGAAGGATCTGTTGGGCGAGGAGGGGCTGAAGGGGCTGGAGACCGGCACCGACAAGGACGGCAACACCACTTACGCCCTGGAGATCAACGGCGTCAAGATCGGCGATTTCACCGAGAAGACGGAATTGAGCACGATTATGAGCCGCATCAACAGCAACAAGGATGCCGGCGTCAATGTCAGCTATTCCAAGCTGACCAACGAGTTCACCTTCACCGCCAAGGAGACCGGCACCGCCGGGGAAATCCAGTTCAGCGACAAGGGCCTGGGCGGCAAGCTTTTCGGCGGCGCAGAACAGACTGCCAAGGGGCAGGATGCCATTTTCACCGCCACCGTTGACGGCAAGGAGATGGAACTGACCCGCAGCTCCAACATCGTCGATTTCGATGGCCTCACCGTCACCCTCAAAGGGGAGTTTGGATATAAGCAGAAGGTGGACGACGACGGCAATCCGGTGCTGAACGAGAAGGGCGAGCCCGAGTATACCAAGGAGTTGGACCGGACTGCGGAGAAAATTACCTTTACCTCCACCTCTGATGCCGATAAAATCGTGGATGCCATCAAGTCCTTTGTCAGCGACTATAACGAGATGGTTACCCAGATTAAGGAGGCTTACTCCACACTGCCGCTGCAGCGGTCCAGCGGCGCCTATTACGAGCCCCTGACCGATGATGACAAGGCGGAGATGTCCGAGAGTGCCATCGAGGCGTGGGAGAACAATGCAAAGACAGGTCTCCTGTTCGGCGACCGCGATCTGTCCAGCCTGTACAGCCGTCTGACCTCCGCCGTGTCCATGTACGGCCGGGACGGCGCGGACCTGAAGGCTGCGGGCATCACCGTGAGTTACAGCAACGGTCTGAGCACACTGTCTTTTGACGAGAATACTCTGCGGGACACCCTGAACAGCGACCCGGACCGGGTGCGGGACATTTTTACCAAGAGCAAAGATAACGGCGCAGACACCAACGGTCTGGTCGCTGCAATCAAAGAGCCGTTGGAGGTCTTTGGCGGCACCACCAGCGCCACCAAGGGCACGTTGGTCGAGAAGGCCGGCTCCCCGCTGGCTCCCACTACCATCTATCAGAACGATATCCAAAAGCAGCTGGATAATCTGGACACACAGATTGAGAAGTGGCAGGATAAGATGTCTGACCAGGTGGACTATTACACGACGCAGTTCTCCAAGCTGGAGCAGCTGATTGCCCAGATGAACTCCCAGAGTTCCGCGCTGTCACAGATGATGGGCAGCTATTGATAAGGAGTGCCACATAAAATGGAAATGCGAGGCTTCCAACAGTATAAGGAACAGAGCATCAATACCATGACCCAGGGAGAGCTGCTTCTCCTGCTGTACGACGAGCTGGTGAAGCGGCTGACCCAGGCGGAGCTGGCGTTGGGTAAGGAAAATTGGCCGTTGTTTGAAGCCTCCGTCCAGCGCGGAATCGATATCATCAACTATCTGGACCAGACGCTGGATAAGCGGTATCCCATCAGTGCCAACTTGACCCAGCTCTATGAGTATTTTACCTATGAGCTGGGCCGGGTGAAGATCGGCCGCCGGAACGATCCGCTGACTCATGTGAAGTCTATGGTGAACGAGCTGCGGGAGGCCTTCCGGGAGGCACAGAAAAATGGGGAATCCGGAAAGTAGGTGCCAGAATGGAAGCGTTGACCCTGCTGGATGCCCATGTGCAGGCAAAGCGGATTTACAGCCTGCTCAATGAGGTGATGGATATTTCCCGCCAGATGGCGGAAGCCGTGGATCGGGATGACCAGGTGGCCATTCAGATGCTGGTTTCCATGCGGGAGGAGCCGGTGCATAAGCTCCGTCAGGCCCGCCGGGCTCTGAAGGAGCAGCGGGACGCCCTGGAGCCAGAGTCGGCTCTGCGGCTCTCCCAGTTGCTGAACGGGGAGGGGGCGGAGACGGAGGCAGAGGCGCCTCTGGCGGCCCAGATCGGGGCAAACCGCCGCCTGCTGGAACAGCTATTGGAGTTGGACCGGGTGCTGAACCGCAAGGTGACCCGGGAGGAGTCCATCTACAAATAAAAACCAGGCGCCGGCCCAAAGCCGGGCCGGCGCCTGTCCTACGGCTGTCAGCCGCTGTCGGACAGATTTTGAGAGATGATCCACAGGGGGGCGCCGTGGGCGGTGCTGCGGGAGAGCTCCTCCAGAATCAGCTCTGGCTCCCACTCCATGAGACTCCGCTCCTGGCTGTTGGGATCGGCTACCAGGATTTTTCCGCTGAGGGTGACGCCCCGGAGAACGATGAAGTGTCCGCCCTTGGTGAAGTGTCCGGGGCCCATAAGGGCTACCAGGAGATTGCGGCCCGTCAGGGCGCCCATCAGGGCGTCCGGCGTCCGCTCCTGGAGGGAGACGGCGGTGAGACCGCATTCAGCGGCAAGTCCTTCCACGATGGAGAGATAGGAGCCGCCCCGCTTTGCCCAGTGCCCCAGGGACACCGCCAGCTGGGCCATCTGGAGGGGATCGGCATCCGCCTCGGTCATGCTGCTGACCACCATGGCCATGGCCGCGGGACCGCAGCCGTAGCGGCCAATATCATCGGTTCCGTAGGGCTGTTCCGCCCAGGCCTCGCTGCCTTGATTGAAATAGACAATAGGTATGGTTCCGCCGGTCAGGATTTCCTGGCCGTTGATTACGTTTAACTCTGTGACGGCCGGGTCGGCGGCAGGTGCGCCACCGGTCAGGGCAGGGTCTTCAGCCAGCTGGGCATCCTCCTCCAACAGCCCCTCCTCTCTGGGAGCCGTGAGACGGGACCAGAGGACAGTGGCCTGGACTCCGGCCGCCGCAATGCGGCGGGAGACCAGCCGGTGGGCCTCCTCGGAGGCTTGGGAGACGGCGGAGGCGGCGCGGCCGCAGACCTGAGCCGCCGTTTGGACACTCCGCCGGACAGGCGCGGTGATCTGTTCATAGACGGCGGGAGCGAAGAAAGAACAGGCCGCCAGCTCCACCGCGCCGACGCAGAGAATGGCCAGCAGCAGGATCAGAAAGAGATTCCGCCTGGTCCGGCTGGGGGAAACAGTTTTTTTCACGCTCTCACCACCAAAAAAATCCGAGATAACTCTTGCATGACACCCACCAACAATGGTATTATATCAAAAGAGTAGGCCGCATTTCAAGAGGGAAGTACCCTCCGCAATCACTGAGGTACAGGAGCGCAGGCTATGCCCACCATCACGCTGGAAAAGGTGACAAAATATTATAAGGTGCAGAAGAAGCACCGCCGGGGTGAAAACCGCTTGGAGATCGGCGTGGAGGACGTGGATCTCACTGTGGAGCAAGGAGAGTTCGTCTTTCTGGTCGGCAGCAGCGGAGCGGGAAAGAGCACACTGCTGGATCTGATCTCCGGTAAGCTGAAACCGGACAAGGGGACTGTCTCCCTGAACGGAAAGGACCTGGCCCGGCTGTTTCCCTGGAGCCACAACCAGACGGCTCTGCTGTTCGGCAAGGTGTGTCAGGAGCAGACGCTGGCCCGGCGGATTACGGTAGAGGAGAACCTGCGGATGGCCGCCATGATCGGCAGACGCAGATTTGAGAGCGCGAAGCACATTGACGAGCGGATCCGGAAGGTGCTGGGCCTGGTGGGAATGCGGGGCGCGGAGAAAATGTATCCCGGGGAGCTGTCCATCGGCGAGTGCCGCAGGGTGGAGCTGGCCAGAGCCATGATCAACAGTCCGCCCATTCTGGTGCTGGATGAGATTACCGCCAATCTGGACGACGACAATATCTGGGATATGATCATTCTGCTCAATGAGGTCAACCGGAGAGGAACGACTGTGATCATGGCGACCCACGCCAGCAAGTATGTCAACATCATGCGCCGCAGAGTCATTACGCTGGTGGACGGACACATTTTCGGTGACGTGGAACGGGGAAGATACGGAGACGTGGTGTAACGCCGCGGAGCCGATTAGAATATAAATAGAATTCTGGGATATACGAAAACTGAGGAGGAGATCGGAAATGATCAAGAACATGAAGATCAGGAAAAGCCTGGTTATGGGTTACGGGATCACCATTGTTGTTTCCGCGATCATTATCATCGTGTCGCTGGTGCTGATGAGAGTGCAGAAGGGTCAGTATACCGATATTTTGGACCGGTATGTCAGGTCCACCCAGCTGGCGTCCGAGTGCCGCATTGAGTACAACCGCGCCGCACGCAACCTGCGTGATGCGGTGCTGTCTGGCGACATGTCCAGTATTGACAGTGCCAACAGTCAGATCAGCGTGCTGGAGAGCACACTGGCGGAGCTGAACAGCCTGTATCCCCTGGACGACAAGACTGAGCTGAATAATTTCGTCAACCTGGTGAAGGCGTGGGAGACGGAGGCCACTACCATCGGCCAGACCGCCCGAACCAACCAGGAGAAGGCCGCTACGATGATCGTGGAGACCTGCACTCCCGCCCTGAATCAGGCCGCCTCCGCTGGTGATGCCTTGGCCGCCAAACTGGAGGCTGAGGAAGCGGCCATTATTGAGCGGCAGTCCACCATCTCCAACATCGCCATGATTGTCATCGTTGCGACCATGATTATTGCCACCATTGTGGTGATCCGTATCGCCCTGATTATCATTAAGAGCATTGTGATTCCCGCTGAGCAGGTGCGCGTGGCCCTGGTGGGCTTCAGCGAAGGCAATCTGGAAGTGCCGGTGGATTACGAGAGCAAGAATGAGTTGGGCGAGATGTGCCGGGCCCTGCGAACCAGCCAGCATGTTCTCTCCGGAGTGATCGGCGACATCTGCTATCTGCTGGAGGAGATGGGCGGCGGCAACTTCAACTGCCGCACGAAGGCCGAGGAGCTCTATGTCGGTGATCTGAGCGCCGTTTTGACGTCCATCCGCGCCATCAACCGCAACCTTAGCGACACCCTGGCCCAGATTGACCTCAGCGCCGAACAGGTGTCCTCTGGCGCCGAGCAGGTGTCCACCGGAGCCCAGGCATTGGCGCAGGGCGCCACGGAGCAGGCCAGCGCCGTGGAGGAGCTGTCCGCCACTATTGCCGACATCTCCACCAACTCCCAGAACAACGCCAAGCGCAGCGAGGAGGCCATGGAGCACTCCAGGAATTCCGACCAGCGGGTGCGGGAGAGCGCCGAGTACATGGATCAGATGGTGAAGGCCATGGAGAAGATCTCCGAGTCCTCCACCGAGATCAGCAAAATCATTGCCACTATTGAGAATATCGCTTTCCAGACCAACATTCTGGCCCTGAACGCCGCGGTGGAGGCCGCCCGGGCTGGCAGCGCCGGCAAGGGCTTTGCCGTGGTGGCTGACGAGGTGCGGAACTTGGCCACCAAGTCTGATCAGGCTGCCAAGGCTACCAAGGACCTGATTGACAATTCCATTAACTCTGTGCAGGAGGGCGGCGACATCGTCAAGCAGGTCTCCGACTCCCTGAACAAGACCGTGGAGGCCACGAAGCTGTCTATGGAGGCCATTCAGGATATTGCCAAGGCTGTGGAGGAGGAGTCCGAGTCCATTGCCCAGGTGACTGAGGGCATCGACCAGATCTCCGCCGTGGTGCAGACTAACTCCGCCACCAGTGAGCAGTCTGCCGCCGCCAGCGAGGAGCTCAGCAGTCAGGCATCCCTGATGAAGACTCTGATGGCCAAGTTCAAGCTGCGTAACTCCGGTGGTGAGGCCGGCTATACCGCTGCCCAGCCCAGCTATACCTCCGATTACTCCAGTGTGGAGGATACAGTGGATTCCGGCAGCAGTTACAGCGGTTCCAGTCCCTTCAGCAAGTATTGAGATTTGCGCGTTGACGCCCGGTGAAAGGGTGTGGCCGCCGCCGCTCTGGCGGCGGAGAGAGAAACGCCGGTAGAGTAACCCTGCCGCGGTTGCCAGAGGGCGGTTTGCAGCCGCCCTCTGGCAAAATTCTTTTCCTACTCATGAGGACGAAAGTATACAATCAAACAAGTGAAAAGCATGAAAATTCTTTTCAAGGGTTGCGGCGTACATGCCGTAACAGGCCGCGGTCAGCGGCCCCGGTTTGGATTCAAGTCAGATCCGGCGTATTTTACACGCAGGCGGGCAAATCCCGCCTGAAAAGCAGCTTTGCTGTTTTCAAGTTATTTGACTATATCATGAACAAAAAGGAGCGTCGGCTATATGGCGGAATACAAAGCGCAGGAGCAGGATATGATCTTTGCCCTGGACATTGGCACACGCAGCATTGTCGGCGTTGTGGGACAGCCTGTGGGCGGCCGGTTTAAGGTGCTGGATATTGAGATAGCGGAGCACGGCAGCCGCGCTATGCTGGACGGTCAGATCGACAACATCCAACAGGTGGCATCCCTGGCCCGGACGGTGACGGACCGGCTGGAGAGCCGTCTGGGTATTCGCCTAGAACGGGTCGCAGTGGCGGCCGCCGGCCGTGCGTTGCGAACCCAGAGCGGCAGCTTCATTATGGATCTGACGCAGAAACAATCCATCTCCGCAGAGCAGATCAGCCGGCTGGAGGCCGGCGCCCTCTCCGCTGCGGAGGAGGCTCTGCAAATGGAGGAGGAGACCCGGCGGCAGTTCTTTATGGTGGGCTACACGGTGGCTCAGTACCGTCTGGACAATTATCCTATGATGACGCTGCTGAACCACAACGGCCAGCGGGCAGAGGCAGAGGTGGTGGCCACCTTCCTGCCCGGCGAGGTGGTGGAGAGTTTATACACTGCCATGCGGGCCGCAGGGCTCCAGGTGGCCAGCCTGACACTGGAGCCCATTGCCGCTATGAACGCCGCCATTCCGGCGGAGCTGCGGCTTTTGAATCTGGCTTTGGTGGACATCGGCGCAGGTACCACAGATATTGCCGTCTGCCGGGAAGGCAGCGTGGTGGGCTATACCATGGCCACCATTGCCGGAGATGAGATCACCGAGGCGCTGATGCGGGCTTTTCTGGTGGATTTCCAAACTGCAGAGACGATGAAGAGAACGCTGTGCCCAGGTGAGGACCTGACTTATACGGACATCTTGGGAATGGAGAACACCGTCCCCTATGAGGAGGTTCGGACCGCCATTGAGGAGCCCCTGGGCCGCCTGGCGGAGGCCATTGCCCAGCGGGTTGCTGAGGTGAACACCGCTGCGCCCTCGGCCCTGTTCCTAGCTGGCGGCGGCAGCAAGCTGGATGGATTGCGGGAGCGGGTAGCCAAATGCCTGGGCATGGATGAGCGCCGGGTGGCCATTGCCGGCAATAACTACGCCAAAAGCGCCTTTGCCGATGAGATCAATTTGGAGAATCCCGAATATGCCACGCCTTTGGGCATCGCCGTTTCCGCCGGACTGGGGCTGCTGAATGACAGTTATGTAGTCACCCTCAATGGGGAGAAGGCAAAACTCTTCCGGAGTGGAAGTCTGACGCTGCGGGATATTCTGCTGATGAACGGCTATACCTATGCTGATATGCTGGGCAGAACTGGAAAAAACCTGAATGTCATGTTAGACGGCAGGCGTGTCCGTCTGCGGGGTGAGCCTGCTGTACCTGCCATATTGATGGTCAACGGCGAGGAGGCGGCGATCACCTCTATTGTCAACGCAGGCGATCATATCACCTTCACCCCCGCCCGCTCTGGCGCAGATGCCGCCAGGACGCTAGGTCAGCTTTTGGGAGAGGGATATTCCGGCCGGGTACTGGTGAACAATCAGGATGTACCGCTGGATACGCCTCTGCAGCAGGGAGATGTGATCCTGACCCTGGAGGGAGGCACACCTGCAGCGGCGCAGAGCGGGGAAAGCGGGGAGGTTCCGCCCCCTGTACCGCCGCCTGCTCCGCCGGACCCTGTGTCTGTGGAGCTTCCGGCTTCTCCCGCCGTGGTGAAGCCGGCGGAAAAGCCGAAGGGGGTACATCTCATTTTGAATGGAACGCCACTGACCCTGCCGGAGAAGGACAGCGGCCAGCCCTATTATCTGATGGACCTGCTGGAGCGGTCCGGGCTGGACTTTGACCACCTGGAGGGGCCGGTTCGTATGACAGTGAACGGTATAGAGAGCGGATTTAGCCAGTCAGTGCGGACTGGAGATGTAATCACCATTCGGTGTGACTGACTACCGGTGCAATAACAATGACCGAGGCGGAGCGGCCCTCTAGGGGACGCCGAAGTCCGATCCTCTGGAATTTGGAGTGTGAAACGATTGAAACGCGAAAAAAAAGAAAAGGCGCCAAAACCAAAAAAGGAGAAGGCGCCGAAGCCCAAGAAGGAAAAGAAGCCCCGAAAACCTAAAAAGGGCAAAAAAGGCGCCGCTCCGGAGTTGGAAAATCAGGAGGAAGGCCTTGTTGAAACCGGAAAAAAGAGCAGAAAAAAGAAACTTTTGATAATTCTATTACCCGTTTTGCTTTTGGCAGTGGGCGCAGCGGTATTCTTTTTCGTCATCCGTCCCAGGCTGGGCGGTGAAAAGCCGGAGGAGCCGCCGCCTCCGCCTGAGCCGGTGGAGCTTCCCCTCATGTACACCATAGGAGAGACCGAGGTCCATGCCCTGCCGGTGTGGGGCGAGAGCACGGTTTACCTGGAGGAGCAGGAACTGCCGCCGGAGACGCCGAAGGACCCCGGTGACGGGGAGGAAGACACTGAGGAAGAGCCGGTGGTGCCCACGGCGGTGACCTACCGTTACGAGGGCCTCAGCAGCCCCGGAACCCTGGCCTCCGTGTACACCACTCTGATGACCCTTGATGATATTGGCTTCTCCCAGGTGGATGAGGAGCTGATCCGCATCACGGAGCCGGAGCCTTTGGCCGTGGAGGCTGGCTCCGTCTGCCTGGCGAAGAACGCTCCGGAGGACGGAAAGGCCATGTCTATTCAGCTGGAGTGGACAGAGGAGCTCTGCACCGTCACAGCAGACCTGGTAGACGGCAGAGTGAAGAATCCTCCGGAGCCGGTGTCCCCCGCCGGTCCCATGGGCATGTCGGCAGATCAGATGATAGACTATATGCAGTCCTTGGATCCCTCCGTCCTGGGTCTGGAGGACACCAGCATGGAGAATTATGACCTTTTGATACAGGACGGCTCTGTGCTGATTGACGGAATTCCCTGTGTCCGGATCAATGCCTACCGGATCGACAGTCAGACCGGGACCAATGAAATCGGAGGAAACTACTTCCTCTCTCTGGACGGAAGCCATCTTTACAGGCTGGATGTGGCCAGCAACTCTGTGGAGGAGCTGGACGCTCCCTGACGATCCGGAAGCAGTCGCAGCTGCCCTGGCATGCCGCTCAGGGCGAAGGCTTTCCACCCCGGGGGAACTTGAGAGAAAAGCGGGGTGAGCACCCCCTCCAATATGCTGACTGAGGAGCGCATGGAGAGGGCGTCCTGCCCCGGAGTCAGAGCTTGAACTGTGTCCGGCGCCACAGAGGTGATCTCCAGGCCGTACTCCCGGCCCAAGGCCCGGATCTGTTTGGCAGTGATGGCCCGCCGCGCGGCCTCGTCCAGCGGCCCGAAGCCAATGAGGCCGCCAAATCGGCCTGCGATCTCTGTCAATACCCCCTGGCGGACCATAGCCCGCCGCGCCTCCTCGTTTTCTTCAAAAAGCCGCTCCGCCAGTTCCGCTGGCGAGGCGGCTTTTTTTCTTGCCTCTCTTTTCTCTGGGGAAGATTCTGCGCCGGAGAAGCCCAGGCGGCGCTGTCCGCTGTCCGCTGTCAGGTCGGCATTAGTGGTGAAGACGAAGACGCACTGCCGGAAGTCCAGTTCCCGCTCTCCCCCGTCGTCCGCCCGGTGGGCAGTACATCGTCCCTCATCCAAAATGGACATGAAGACCTTTAGCACCTCCGGGTGGGCCTTTTCCAGTTCATCGAACATAAATACGGTGCGGGGATTCCGGCGTACCGTCTCAAAGATGGGCTGGTCCTCATAGCCCACATATCCCGGTGGGGCGCCGGTGAGACGGTGGACCGAGTGAGCCTGGGTGAAGGTGTTCAGTTCTGTCCAGACAAACTGGTAGCGCTTTCCGCAGCAGCGTTCCAATGCCGGGGCCAGGGCTTTGCCCAGCTCTGATTTTCCCACCCCGGTGGGACCGTAGAAGATCAGAGAGAGAGGCCGGGCCGGAGCCTGCTTGCCCACGTGACTGTACAACCGGAAGGCTGTGGCCTCCACAGCATACGCCTGCCCCAGCACGGCCCTGCCCAGCTCTTCCTCCAGACGGCGAAAGAGGACCGGCCAGATCTCAGAAGCGGCAGGCCGGTGTTCCGGACGGGGCAGGGGACGGGCCCGGAATACCGATCCGCTTGGCTCCACCTCCCGCCGCAGAGACTGAAGTCGGGCGGAGAGGGCCTGGAAACTGTCAAAGCGCCAGACATTCCGGCCAAACAGCACTGTCAGCACAGGACTCTTTCCCCGGTAGGTCACCGTGGGACGCCAGTAGAGAACATAGCCCTCCCCTTGGCGGAGAAACCCCAGAGAGGTCTGCTCCGGTGTGCATCCCACGGGCATCTGGCAGTTTTGGAATTCGTAGCCCTTGCCCTGCCGGCAATGAATGTCGATGCAGGTCTTCAGAGCCTGAAAACCTGCCGGTGAGGCGGTACACAACTGATAAAAGGTCAAATTGATTCCTCCTACAGGGTAAATTTGGAAATTTATACCCATTAGTATTTCCAAAAACCGCAGATGACAAACTGTTTTGACAACAAAAAAGCCGGCATGGCGCGTTTTCGCGCCATGCCGGCCGATGGCCGGTTATGCGTAGGTGTCAATGTATTGACCCTTGGCAGGAGCATCCGGGAGCATATTCAGCAGCTCCTGGGCGGCCATCTCCATGGTGTCCATAGCCTTCCGCTCCAGAGCCGTGGAGTACTGCACAGAGAATTGGGCTGCGCTCATACTCATAGCGGCGCTGGCAATCGAGTCCATCATGATTTCACACTTCCTTCCTGGGTGTTTTCGCAGACGGTGGGGTCTGGTGAGAATGCTCCGGGCTGCCGCCGAAGAGGTCCAGCAGCTCAACCGGTGCGGTTTCGCCTGCGGCAGAATCCTGGTTGGCGGCTGTGGCGTCTACTAACTCGCTGCGCAGAATGGGCACATCCTGGGGAGCGGAGATGGCCAGACGAACGCGTCCGCCATCCACGGAGACTACCGTAATGGAGATATCTTCACCGATGACCAGAGACTCACCGGGCTTGCGCTGTAAGATCAGCACGTAGAGGCCTCCTCCCTGGAGGCAAATTCGGCCAGAGAATGCCGCATGCCATAGCGTTCTGTCTCCATAATGATCTGGCGGGCCTCCCGGGTTCCGGGGTGGATGACCAGTGGGCATTTCAGATTCACCGTGCTGGCGGAGACGGGCTGCTTCACTGCACACATCACATAAAAGCACAGCTTTTGTATGTCCTCCACACCGAAGAGCTGCAGCTCCGCCTTACGGAGAGCGGGGGTGTAGTTCGGGCAGAGGGAGAAGGGGTCCATCACCACAAAGGCCAGGGCCGGTGTGCCAGTGCTCTGAAGGCACAGCAGATTTTCTCCGCTGCCGTCAAAGGGCAGCAGAAGAAAGCTGTGCTCATCGTCGAAGCCAAAAAGACCGGTGGGAAAGGTAATGGTTTCGGAGAGTTCATAATCGATCTCTCCGAAATACTTTGTCTGGAGCTTCAATGAGGAACCTCCTGTCATGCCTGCACGTCAATGGGCTCATAGTTGGGATCGGCGGAGGGGGGAACGTAGAGGGGGCCGCCCACATACTTGATGATGACCTCAGGCTGCTGCTTCACGGTGATCTCAATGTCGCCGGGCACAAACTCAAATTGAGTCTGGTTGAGCCGCCAGTCGAAGTTCAGCTTATCCATTTCAAAACGAATATTCAGCTCTGCGGGGTCCCAGCTGATCTCCGGTCCAGTGGTGGGGATGAAATCCAGCCCTGGCTGCGTGTTGATGTCGGGGCTCAGAGCGGTGAAAGAGAACTGCGCCAGGGGATCGCCGCCGCCCACCTTGGCTTTGAGCAGCAGCTCGCCCTGCTGAGCATAGGTGGCTGTGGCCTCATAGGCGGCCTGCTGACCCTTCTGGGCATTCTGCTCAATCTTCTGAGCGGCGGTGGGAGTAATGGAGCTTTGCATCTCAAAAGTGTCGATGTTCAGGCGAATGGGACGGCTTTTAATGCTCAGGCCGCCTTTGTCCCGGGAGATTTCCAAATCTGCCGTAGCATTCGCGTACTCCAGTTTGGCGCGGGAGGTCTTCATTTCGATTTCGATTGGGACACTTGTGATTTCAATGAGCTGGTTCATAAATCATGCCGAACTCCTCTCTATATCAAAATACAAAACTACAATATCAATCAGGTGAAATTCATATAATCCATGAGGCTCTGGCTGAGGACGCTGTTTCCCACCTTCAGCGCGGTGTCATAGCAGTACTTGGCGAAAATGAAGTCGGAGATGGCCGCTGCCGGGTCTACGTAGTCGATGGCCTGAATCTGTTCATTGAGCGTATAAGCGTTGCTCTCCAGCTGTTTTTGGTTGTTCTGCAGGAACTGAGACTGGGTGGTCAGCTCCGTGTAGCGGTCCTTCACCCGGAAGGAGGACTCCTCAAAGGCGTCCACCAGGGCGTTGAACCGGGCCTCGTCCTCGGTAGTGGCAAAATCGCCGTTCTCCGGGCTGCACCGCTGGAGAATGGTGCCGATCTCGTCAGTGATGGAGACGATATTCTTGGGGATATCAGTAAAGGTGAAGGGCTGATCAGGATGAACGACGCCTTCGTCATCGGTGTATCCGGGTACCGTATAGGACCGGGTCTCGTGGCCGTAGCCGCCCAGGAAGTTCACCGCGTGGAGCGCTACATTATAGACGCTGGAGGTCTCCACCTGGCCGCCGTTCATGTCGTAGCCCAGGCCGATGTCCACATACTTCTTCTCGCTTTTGGAGAAATAATCCAGCTTCTCCAGGTCGGAGGGATCGTCGGAGTCCACAGGCACGCCCCGGTAGCAGAGAGTCCGGCCGGCCTTGAACTCGTCGTCAGTGGGCTCGCCGTCGCTGGTGAGGTAGCGCTTGGTGACGTTCTCGTCATAGTCGGGATTTTCCTCGGGGACCTGAGCGGCAAGATTGGAGTTATTAGTTCCCGTGCCATCCGGTTTCAGATATTGGCCGAAACCGGGGTCACCCTGGGCGGCGGCCGGATCATAATTGGGGTTCAGCTGGGGCACCTTATTAGCGTCAGCGGCGATATTGGTTCCGACTTTGCCCCCCTGACCGTCATCCATGAGATATTTGAACGCCGCCTCACTGTCCGGCGCATACTCCGGATTAGCCTTAGGCACCCAAGTCAGAGGGACATTCAGGGCGTCCGCGCCGGAGAAGACAAAGTTGTCGCCATACCGGCCGTTCATGAACTGGACCATGTCATTGGCGTGGGCGGTGATCTCCTGGCCCAGGGCGTTGCGGGCGGAGGCATCGGGATCGTTTATCGCCCGAAGGATGGCGAAGTAGGCCGAGCCCTCGGAGTTGGGGTCGGTGTCGATGACTTTCTCCACGCTGGTTACAGAACTGTAAGCCACGTCGAACTTGCGCACCGTGGTCTCGTTGAGGGTGTGCTGGCTGCTGGTGCGCAGATAGGACCGGCGCAGATGGAAGCTGTGAGCCGCGGTGGCGGGGTCCTCCGCGAAGGAGTTGAAAGCCCGCCCGGTCATCACGGTGGTGATGGACTTGTTCAGAGTAAAGGTGGAGCGCTGGAGATTGTAACGGTAGCTCTTCATGGAGCCCGTGACTGTCATACGAGGAATCATGGGTATTCCCTCCTTCTAAACGATTATCAGGTAGTCAGGCCGGTGTTGTTGATGAGCTTATCCAGCACAGAGTCAATGGTGGTCATCAGCCGGCAGGCGGCGTTATAAGACTTGGCGTACATCATCAGATTCATGGCCTCGTCGTTGAAGTCCACAGAGGACACGGAGGCCCGGCTGGTGTCGATGCTCACCTGAGAGGCGTAGAAATTGTCCAGCTGCTTGGAGGCAATATTCCGGTCTTCGCCCAGAACGGTGTCGATATTGATCCACATCTGCTCCAGAGTGCCGACGAACATGGAATCATGGCGGACATTATCCACACCCTCGTATTGTACAGCATCGGGCCGGAATTCCAAGTCTCTGTAAGAGAGGCTGGTGAAATTATTGATAATATTGTCGCTGTCCGAGGAGGCGGGCTCGGAGGAATCTGGAGGGCAGATGAAAGAGGGGACAATCTGGAGAGCATTTTCGGCCCAGTCCAGAGAGATGGAGATATTGGTGGCAGTGATGGGGGGATCGTCGTCGTTGCCGTTGCCGTTGTTGCTGAAGAGATTTCCGCCCCGGAAAGCGCCATTGCGAATGACATTGCCGTTGTCATCCTTCAAAGGATCGCCATTGGCGTCCGTGCGCGGCTCGGCCAGATATTCCTCAACGGAGTTGTACCCGGCCAGAGGGCCAGCCGCAGTGCCGGCAGTGGGGTCGGCCGGGGCTGTGACCCAGGCAGGAATGTCCTCCCACTTATCATTTTTGTTCAGGGTGTAGGTCTGGGTGGGGTCATTGGGATTTGTGACCGTCAGCACCGCACCATCGGTGCCGGTGGGGTCAATAAATTCGCCCTTGGGATTTACCAGATATCCCTGGTTCATCTTGTTCATCTCTGTGGCAAAGGTGTGGGCCAGCAGGTCCAGGGACTTCTGGTAGTAGGGGATGCCCCGCTTGGTGATGGCATTTTCGTCGATGTTGGCCACGGTATCCTGGCTGGAGAACTCACCGGCCTCGGTCAGCAGCTCCCGCTGGGACTGGAGCTTGCCGTACAGGTCGTTGTCATCCAGCTTCACCGCAGAGGAGGGAACCTTCTCATATACCTGCTTGATATAGGTGGGCTCGCCCCGGGCCGCGTCCAGGTCGTTGGTGTAGTAAGCTTGAATAGCGGCAATCTCAGCCGGAGTAGGGTTGGCGGGATCAGCGGGCGCGGCGGGAGGAGGATTCCCCCTTTGGTCATATTTGACGTAGCGGTAACCGCTGATAACAGCCGGATTGTAGTTTTGGTTTACCTTGGGCGTCCATGCCTTGGCATACTCGTCAGTACCCACTCCAGTCAGCACGGGAGTTCCATCGGCATTAAGCATCGGGTTGCCCGCAGCGTCAAACTGGACCTCAAGATATTTGCCGGTTGCCGGGTAATTTGGGTCTATCTGATCGGCCGGCTTCCCAAAATTAGGATTGTAGTGGTACACCTTCGCGGCCTGCTGGGCGTCGCTGGTACCCGTACCACTGCTGGTAAGATAGGGATAAGCAGTAGTACTGCCTTTCTTCCAAAGAGGATTCCGGGCAATATCGTCAGACAGCTGTTTGATATAGGTGGTGATCTTAATGGCGCCGGTGGCTTCGTCCACTTCGGTTGTGGCCTTGCCGCCGCTCTGCTCGAATTCCTCTGGTGTAATCACCGTCTTGGTGGGCTCCCCGATGGTGAAGAGCAGACGCCCATTGCGGTCCTTCAGTTCGGAGACGGTGATGTCAAAGTTTTGGACGTGAGCGGCCTCCGCGTAGGTGGCGGTGGCTGTGCCATCCGCTTTCAGATACAGCAGGCCGTCATTGGCACCGGTCTTGTCGTAGTCCGGATTTTCATTGGTGACCAACTTGGCGTCCGCCTCATTGGCAGTAGGATTGCCGTCTTTATCCAGATAGAGGTTCTTACCATCGTAAGCTGGATCAGTGGGATCCAACAGAGAAGCAGGATTTCTCTGCGGCACCTGTGCCCGTGCTTCATTGTTGGTCAGCGTCCCATCTGCCTCCATATATTTATAGGCCTTTTTGTTCAGAACGGCGTCAATGGAAAGCTGAGAGGAGTAGATGCCGTCGATCAGCACGGTCTCATCGGTGTGAACAGAGGAGTCCGGGTTGGCGTTGTCCAGCTTGATAATCAGCTTTTCAACCTCTGCGCCTACGCCAATCTTCTCCGTGCTGTAAGACACATCAATCTTGATATACTCGGAGAGCTGGTCAATCAGCAGATTCCGTTCATCCCGCATCTCCAGGGCGTCGTCACCGGAGATGTCCGCCTGACGGATGTTCTCATTCAGGTTCCGGATGTTGGTGAGGATGGTGTTCACCTGGGAGACGTTTTGCTCAAACATCGTCACGGTGCTCTTGTACTGCTCCTCCAGCCCGCGGCCATAGGAGCGCATCATATCAGCCAGATTTTTGCAGGCGGCCTTTACCTGGATGTCATACTCATTGTGGCCCGTCTCGGCGGTCAGGTTGTTCAGTGCGTCGAAGACCTTGCGGAACTCCGCCGCGAGAATGCCGAACTCCTTACCCTCGGTAATTTCTCCGCCCTTGCCCGTCTCGTCCAGAACTCCGGCGATACGGCTCAAACCCTCCAGAAGAGCGTCCATGGCGCCGACGTCGGCGGTCTTGGAGCGGTACTGGATATCCAGATAGGGGTCTCGCAGCTGGGACAGGCCATGGCACAAAACGCCCTGCCCCACCTTCACGCCAGTGGTGGAATAATAGCGGTCCGCGCCGGCATTATAGAGGCTCTTCTGATCCAGCCGCTGCCGGGTATAGCCCGAAGTGTTGACGTTGGCAATATTGTTGCCGGTGACTGTCAGGCCGATCTGGGAGGCGTAGAGCGCCAGACGGGCCTGCGTAAAGGAACCAAATGTACCGATACCCATAAATAACCTCCATGCGCCCCATGGCGCCAAGCTCGAGATGCGGCCTTCATAACGAGGGCCTCTATAAAAAACCTGTGCGCTTTATCAGGCGCGAAAATCTGTTTTCATGCTGGGGGGAGTGTCCGGCGGCGGAGGCGGCACATAACCGGGCCCGCCCTCCGGGGCAGATGCTCCGCCCATGCTGGTGATGATCGCGTCGACTTCCCGCAGGTGCCGCTCCAGCACGGTCCGGGCGCCGTCCGCCTCCTTGCGGTAATCCTGATACTGCTTTTGCAGCAGGGCCACGGCTTCTCTGGCCTGGCCCTGCGCCTCCGGAGGAAAGTGCTCCGGCATGCGGGAGAGGGGGAGATCCCCGCAGCCCAGCTGGGAGAGCAGTTTCTCCCGGGTCTGCTCCATGCCGCGGAAAGCCAGCGTCATGGCCTGCTCCTGCTTCATGATTTCGTCCAGGGCCATCAGATCGTCGCTGTTGGCGGCGGCAGCCTTCTTTTGGGCCAGGGCGGAGAGCTGTTCCAGATTCTTTCCCAGAGAGCGGAGCAGGGCGAGATACGCCTGATATACGTCGCTCATCGGTCAAGCCTCCGTCAAAAACAGCATCCGCCCGGCAATCGCCATGGGATCGGGCGTATATTCCCCGGTGGATACCGACTGGCGCAGGGCCTGAATATCCCCGGTGGTGGTGGCGGTCCGGACCTCCTGAGAGAGGCGGCTTACCAGCTGCATCTGGAAGGCGCTTCTGCCCTCGGGCAGAGGGGAGAAGGTGGCGGAGTCATATTTGTGTTCCACCGCGGACTGGGCGGAAGAGCCCCGACGAAGAGTGGAATAATAGGACTTGGAAGCGGCCACAGAGGAGACAGGGCTGGGACGACTGGAAGAAGTCAGCACGACATCTCACATCCTTTCTGTAATGTTAAGCTGATCTCTTAATATTCATATCGGCATTTATGCAGAAAAGTTAAGGATACAGGGAAAAGAACTTTTCGTGCAGAGGGGAGTTTCTGGAAAAAACACGGCGGAACCCAAACGGGTTCCGCCGTGCCGTATACATATTAGTTCGCATTCTAACGGCAGGGTACCGGGGAATGCATTACAGAGTTTTCAGGTGCCGCAGCAGCACGTTGGCCACGCCTTCGCAGGGAGCCTGAGTACACACTGCACCGATGTCGTGGGCCACCTTAGGCATACCGTAGACCACGCTGGATTCCTGGTCTTGACCAATGGTGTAAGCGCCTTTGCGGCGCATGGCCAGCAGTCCTGCCGCACCGTCCTGGCCCATACCGGTCATGATGATGCCCACCATCTTGCAGCGGACCACCTCTGACATGGACTGGAACAGGGCGTCCACCGAGGGGCGGTGGCCGCTGACCTTCTCTCCCGGCATGCAGGAGACAGTGTACTTGTCTCCGATCCGGACGATTCGGGCCTGCAGATCCGCAGGAGCCACCAGGGCCAGCCCGCGGCGGAGCTCGTCGCCGTTTTTGGCCTCCCGCACCTCCATCTGGCAGAGGTTGTTCAGACGGTTGGCGTACATGGCGGTAAAGCCCTTGGGCATATGCTGTACAATGACCATGGGGGGAATGTCGGCGGGCAGGCGCTTCATGACCTCCAGTGTGGCCTCTGTTCCGCCGGTGGAGGCGCCGAGGCCGATCACCACGCTGTTCAGGGCGGGGTTGCCCCCCAGAAGCCCGGTGGGAGAGGCAGAGGCCGCTGCCGCGGCAGCGGCTGCTCCTGCGGCGGAGACCGCCGATGGACGGGCGACACGGACCCGGGACATGGAGGCCACCAGCACCTTCTGGGCCAGGGCGGTGATAAAGGAGGCCTGAGTGTCCTCGGTGGAGGGCTTGCGGACAAAGTCCACTGCTCCGGCGGCCAGGGCGTCAAACACTTTCAGATTCAGCGAAGAGACGAGAATCACAGGTATGGGGTTGGTGGGGAGATACTCTTTGAGGAACTCAATACCGTTTTGACCGGGCATCTCCACGTCCATCGTAACCACGTCGGGGCTCAGGGCGGGAATCTTCTGCCGGGCGTCCAGGGTATTGATGGCGAATCCCACAACCTCGATCCTGGGATGGGCTGAGAGGCCTTTTGTAATCATGCTGCGTGCCAGCAGCGAGTCATCCACCACCAAGACGCGGATTTTTTTGCCTGGTATCATGTCTGTTGAGAAACCTCCTTCAAAGGGATCGCTGTTATTTCTGGAAGACCGCCGTGGCAAGCCTGCGATAGGGTGCACTGGCACCCAGATTTTCCGAACAGCTGATCATGAAATAGCCGCTGGGAACTGTGGCGTCATAAAAACGGCGGACCAAGGCGTCTTTGGTGGGCTGGTCAAAATAGATCATCACGTTGCGGCAGAAGATCATGTCGAATTTCCGCCGGAACTGGATGGGGCCCATCAGGTTGAAGGTCCGGAAGTCTACATTGTTCCGCACCGCCGGAGAGACGGTGTGGGTGCCGTCTTTGTTAGGGGTGAAGTACTTCCGCTTCCACTCCAGAGGAATGGTGTCCGGCAGGGTGTATGTACCCTTTCGGGCGGCAGCCAGTGCCTGGGCGGAAATGTCCGTGGCCAGGATGCGGGTGTCCCACTGGCTGGCCTGGCTTCCCAGATAGTCGAAGAGGAACATGGAGAGGTTGTAAGGCTCCTCGCCGCTGGAACAGCCCGCGCTCCAGATAGAGAGACACTTGTCGCGCTGGTGACGCTGGACCAGGTCCGGAATGATCTTCTCACGGAAGAAGTCCAAAGGCTCCTTCTCCCGCATGAAAAAGGTGTAGTTGGTGGTGAGCTTGTTGATAATCAGAGTGATTTCGCTGTCCTCTTTTTTGTCCAGCACGTGATTGACAAACTCTCCGAAGCTCTTGTAGCCCAGCTTCCGGATGGCAGGAGAGAGCCGTCCGGTGATGAGCTGCTTTTTCTGAGAGAGGTCAATGCCGTAGGAGGACTGGATGAAATTCACCATCCGCTTGAAGTCGGCATCGGAAATCATCATGGGGGAAAAGGCGCCTGCCCCCTCCGCGCCCTTGGCCGCGTCACTCATGGGGGATCAGCTGGTCGCAGTCCAGCACCAGCATGGTGCCGGAGCCGTCGGGCAGGGTGCACATTCCGGACACCAGCTTCTGGGCGCTCTGGGAGGGAATGGGCAGGATGCTGGCGTTGGGGATATCCAGCATCACCTCAACGGAGTCCACCAGAATGCCCAGCTGGGTGCCGTTGTAGTTCAGAACCACCAACAGGCTTTCGCTCTCCAAAGAGGGCTTGCCCAGCCGCCGGCGGATATCCATGATGGGGATGATCTGACCGCGCATGTTGTAAATACCGCAGATATAGTCCGGCATCATGGGCAGATAGGTGGCCGTGTGGGTGTTCAGAATTTCCACCACATACTCGGCGTCCACACCCAGGCGCAGGTCGTCTGTGATAAAAATCAGATATTTCCGGCTCTCTACCGTCTCTTCCAAAGTGGGAATCTCCGGGGTATCCTCCTCAATTTGGAACAGGACATTTTCATTTATTCCGCTCATTGCGTTTCCTCCTTCGGCGTCTTACGCGCCCCGGGCCGCCGCGAAGAGGCCGCCCGCGTCCAGAATGATGCTGATGTTGCCGTCGCCCAGGATACTGCATCCGGTGATGCCGAAGTTCTTGACGTCAAAGCTGTTGACGTAGGCGGGCAGCGGCTTGACCACGATCTGCTGCTCGCCCAGCAGCTCATCCACAAACAGACAGTAGGAGACATCGCCGGACTCCAGCCACATCAAAATGCCCTCCTCAATCTCGTCCGTGCCGCTGGGGAGATTGTAGAAGTCCTTGGCGCGGATCACGGGGTAGTACCCGTCCATAACCTTGACCATCTCGCCGTCGATGGAGTCGTGGAGGATATCCGTGGAATTGATCTTCATGGTCGAACGGATATTATTGATGGGAATCGTGAAGATGGAGTTACCCACAGAGACCTCCATGCCGTCCATGATGGCCATAGTCAGGGGAATGCGCATGGTGGTGATCATGCCCTTGCCCTGCTCGCTGGTGATGCTGACAGTGCCGCCCAGGCTCTCCACGCCGCTTTTCACCACGTCCATGCCTACGCCGCGGCCGGAAAACTCCGTCACCTGCTGGTTGGTGGAGAAGCCGGGGGCCATGAGGAAGTTCAGGATTTCCTTGTGGCTGTACTCCACATCCGGGAAGGCGATGCCGTTCTTGATGGCCTTTTTCAGCACGGCCTCGTCGTTGACCCCGGCGCCGTCGTCCTTGATCTGGATGATGACCTCGCTGCCGGTGTCTTCGGCGGAGAGGACGATCTCGCCCACAGGGTCCTTGCCGGCGTCAATACGGTCCTGGACGTTCTCCTCAATGCCGTGGTCCATGGAGTTGCGGACCATGTGCATGATGGGGTCGCCGATGGAGTCCACGATGGTTTTGTCCACCTCGGTGTTCTCGCCGATGAGGGTGAGCTTGACCTGCTTGTTCAGCTTCTTGCTCATGTCCCGCACAATACGGTTCATCTTCTGGAAGGTGTTGGACACCGGAATCATCCGCAGGGACATGGACACATCCTGAAGCTCGTCAGTAAGCTTGCGCAGCTGCCGGGCGGACTTGGAGAAGGCATCCAGATGGAGCCCCTTCAGATCCGGGGAGGCGGTGACCATGGCCTCAGTGATGACGATCTCGCCCACAATGGCGGAGAGCTGGTCCAGTTTGCTCAGACCCACGCTGATGAGGCTCTCCTTCTGATGCTGCTGGTTGTTGGCGGCCGGCGCTGCCGGCGCGGGCTTAGCGGGCGCAGCAGGCTTGGGAGCCGCCGCGGCCTGGGGGACGGGGGCCTCCTCCGCTTCCTCCTCCTGGGGCGGGGCGGGGACATAGTCGTGAGGCTGGTAGGAGTGTACGGATCCGGCTTCACGGATTACGGGGATGGACCGTTCCCGGTCATCGGCGTTTTTGAACATCAAAAGGAAGCCGTTGTCGATAATCTGCTCGGAGGTGGAGGCGTCGCTCTCCACAGCGGCGGGCTCATAGAGGAAATCCGCCTCGGAACAGAAGCTCTGAATAGAGGTGATCAGCATGTAGGCCCGCAGATTCTCCATGCCGCAGCCGTCATCAAAAAAGACCCGCAGCTCATAGGGGAAGTCAGGGTTTCCCGTGCCGGGACCGGCAGGGACCGCGGCAGGCGGAGCCGCCGGAGCAGTCTCGGCCGGGGCGGGCGCCGCGGGCGCGGGGGCCTCCGCCGCCGGTTCCTCTCCTTTAATTTTAGCGATCAGGCTATTAATATTTGCAAGGAAGCTGTCGACATCTTTATTAAGGGGCTCTTCTGCCTCCACCTTTTCCATTTCCTCACGGAAATAGTCAACGGCGTGGAGCATTACATCGAACAGCGCAGGGCGGTCCGCATCTTTAACCACGGACATCGTGCCCTCCCGGATCAGGAAGAACATGTCTTCGATCCGGTGGGAGACCGTCGCCAGGGTGTCAAATTCCATCATGGCGGAAGAGCCCTTGATGGTATGCATAATCCGGAAAATTTCGTTCACGTTGTCCTGGGAGAAAGTATTCTCCTTTTCCGCGTCCAGAACGATTGTCTCCAGCTGTTCCAGCAGGGAGTTGGTCTCGTAAATATACATGTCCAGGATGTCATTGCTGCTCACGGGAACACCACCTCATTCGTCTTTTTTAAATTTATCGGCCCGACGCCGCAAAAAAATAAGTAGTCTTCTGAAGATTTTTCTGCTATGATATACAGTATAAGTCTTTTTCTGCGAGGTGTCAAGAATGCCTGATCTTTTGGGAGCAACCAACCCGGTACCGGGGTATGACAAAGCAGTCACCAACCGAAATCTGCCGGTGTCGCCGGACAACACGCCGGTACAGAATGTTCCGGACCCCAGCAGGGTCACCAAAACGGACCAGAGGACCGACCAGCAGGATCACGACCTCCAGGGGGACGGCCAGATCCGGTACGATTCCAATTATCAAACCTTCCTCCAGCGCCTGCGGGATACCCCCGGCATGGCGGAGAGCCTGTCCCGGCTCTTCTCCGGGCGGGAGGGGACCGTGGTCCTCTCCGGCATGAGCGAGGGGATTGCCCAGGAGATGAGCCAGATTCTGGAGATGCTCCGGATGGACAAGGACCAGCTGCTGGACTTTCTCATGGGGCAGTTCCGGGCGGGCACCCGCTTTGGCGGGGCGCTGTTCGCCCTGCTGCGAAACGCCTACGCCCGGGCCTCCTCCGACGGCGTTCGGGCCGATATTTTGCAGTTCCTGCGCAGCTACGCCGACTTTGGCTCCACCGCCCACATCGAGGGCAATATCCTGCGCAACCTCTCGGACATGGCCGACGCCATCCCCGCCAGCTGGGCGGAAAAGCTCCGGGAGCTGACGGCCCAGCTGGAGAACGGCATGGCGGCGGGGGACCGGAAGGGGAACGTAGAGCTTCTCCAGCGGGGGATCTTCCCCTACATGGCCGGCTATGTGGAGCGGACCCATGACCTGGGACTGCCCCGCACGCTTTTGACCATGCTGGCGCTGAATCTGGCCCGGTATGAAAACGGCTCTGAGGAAAAATTGCTGGAGGCCTTCCATCAGCTCAGCGGATATGGTACACTGAAGGGGCAGCTGGGCGGCATCGACGATGAGTCCCTTTTGCGCCTCCTGCGCAGCAGCCAGCTGAACCAGGGCGGGACGGCCATCCGGTTTTCGGACCACCTGGCGGCGGCGGCGGCCCGGGCCCTGCGGGGCGAGGGCGGCGCCGAGGTGCAGCAGGCCTTCCAAAACCTGGTGGGAGCCATGCTGGTGAACGAGAGCGTCTACATGCCGGTGAATCATTACCTGATCCCCCTGGAGTGGGACGGGCGGATGTTGTTCTCCGAGCTGTGGGTGGACCCGGACGCCGAGGAGGGGCAGAGCCGCGGCGGCGGACGGGGGAACACCATGAAGTTCCTCTTCAAGATGGATGTGCAGTCCTTGGGGCTGTTCGACATTGTCCTCACCGCCCGGGACGGCGAGGTGGACATCCAGATTGCCTGCCCGGAGAAGGTGGTTCCCTTCTCCAGGCAGATCGAGACCGCCGTGTCCCAGATTCTGGCGCGGAACGATCTCAGGCCCTCCCGCGTGGCCGTGCGGCGGCTGGAGCGCCCGGTCACGCTGACCGAGGTGTTCCCCAAAATCTTTGAAGGGAAGAACAGCGTGAATGTCAAGGTCTGAAGGAACGAGAAGCGCCGCCAAAAGGGCCGTGGCGCTGCAATATGGGCCGAACGACGCCGCGCCGGTCATCGTGGCTTCCGGCATGGGATACCTGGCGGAAAAGATCGTGGAGACGGCGGCGGACAACGGCGTGCCCATTTACGAGGACAACTCCCTGTCCACCATTTTGACGCAGCTGCAGCTGGGCCAGGAGATCCCGCCCAGCCTGTATCAGGCGATTGTGGAGATCTATGTGTATTTCCTCCGTTTTGATGTTGCCGGAAGAGCGGCGGCGGAGGCGGAGGAGCGCGGGGGCGGCCCGCAAGGAGAGGAGACGACATGAGCGAGAGGCAGGAAGAGCGGCTGTATCTGCTGCTGGACAGTGTGAACACCCCTCTGGCAAGAGGCCGGATGGAGGGCCCTGCCAACGGGAATATCCTCCAGATGCTGGTGCTGGACAACGATGTGGAGAAGGTGGCAAAGCATGAGGTTATCGTGCTGATGAGCATGAGCGGCAGCGAGCCCCCGCTGCAGTGCCGCATTGTCCGGCAGCGGGGGGACCGGGTGGCGCTGGAGAAGATCGCCAGCCTGGACCCGGACCTGCGGCGGAATCTGCGGGTACCCATCAAGTTCGATACGTTTATCTATCCCATCACCGGCCAGTGGCGGGGACGGCGGGCGGTGCAGTCCATCGACCTCAGTTGCGGCGGCGTGGCCTTTTACGGAGACGACGGCCTGGAGATCGGGGAGAAGCTGGAGATGGTCATTCCCGTGACGGAGGAACCGGTGCTCCTGCGCTGCCAGATCCTGCGCAGGCAGGAGCTGCGCAACGATAAGGTGCTCTACGCCATCAAATTTGTGGATATGTGTGACAACGAGGAAGTGACGGTGCGGGAGGCGGTTTTCAGCATCCAGCTGGAGAACCGGCCCCATACCGCGGGCGACGACAACAGGGAGGAACAGCGATGAACACGAACAAGAGAGGACGGAGGACCGTGCGGGCCGCTTTTGCCAGAAGACTGACGTCCCTGGCGCTGGCGGTTGTGATGCTGTGGAGCCTGCTGCCGGGGCTGACCCCGGCGGCGGAGGCCGCCGAGTGGATGGAGCCCTATCTGGAGAAGCTGGTGGAATGGGGCGTCATGCAGGGCAATTCCTCCGGCAACCTGAATCCGGACCGGGTGCTGACCCGGGCGGAGTTTGTCACCATGATCAACCGGGCCTTCGGTTACACGGAGCGGGGGAGCACCCCCTTCCGGGATGTGCCGGAGAACGCCTGGTATGCCGATGACATCAACATCGCCTATCAGGCTGGCTATTTTACGGGTACTTCCGAGACCACCGCCAGCCCCCTGGGGCGGGTGACCCGGGAGCAGGCTGCCGTTCTGTTGGGACGGAACCTGCGGCTGCAGGGCATCCCCGGCGTCAACAGCAACTTCACGGACGTCCAGCAGATGGGCAACTGGAGCCGCGGTATGGTGCAGGAGTGCGTGGAGCTGGGCATCATCCAGGGCTACGCCGACGGCACCTTCCGTCCCAGGAACTACATCACCCGGGGGCAGATGGCCTGTTTCCTGGTGCGGGCCCTGGGCACTCTGGTCCATAAGACCGGCGAGCAGATTGCCGGCGGCGTGTACGGCAACCTGACGGTGAATACCTCCGGCGTGAAGCTGAAGGATACCGTGGTCACCGGTAACCTGTACCTCAGCGGCGGTGTGGGCCTGGGCAATGTGGAACTGGAGAACGTCACCGTCATGGGCAAGATCGTGGTCTGCGGCGCTGGCGAGGCCGAGCGGGGCCAGAGCAGCATCATTCTGCGCAACGTGACGGCGGAGGCCATGGAGATCGACAGCATGTCGGACCACTTTATGACTGTCCGCACCGAGGGCCTGACCAATATTGCCGACACCACCGTCCGTACCTCAGCCTATCTGGAGGACGTGACCGACGATGGCCTGGGCCTGCGCGTCATCACCTTGGACGGTACTTCTGACGGTACGCAGCTCCAGCTGGCGGGCAACATCAAGGAAGTTGTGAACATCACGCCCAATTCCAACCTTCAGGTGGTCCAGGGCGTCACCAATACGCTCACCGTGGATGAGCGGGCCACCGGCTCCTCGCTGAGCATTGCCAACGACACCTCTGTGAAGATCCTGAATCTGGACACGGGCACCCCGGTCACCGGCAACGGCGACGTGAGCCAGATGAACGTCAACGCCGCCGGGTCTACCGCTACCATGCTGCCGGACAACATCTTCATCCGGCCCGGCATTGAGTCCAATATCCATAACCAGGTGATGGACAATATCGCGGCGGAGGAGTCCTCCGACGAGCCCCGCCTGCTGGCGGGCTATCCCCTGATCAGAAACCTGGCCTCTTCCTCGGCGGACGGCGTGTTCAGCACCAACAAGCGGGGCACGCTGTACTGGGCCGTCTCCACGCTGCTGGACGGCTCCGTGGGCGAGGACGAGCTGCGCACCCCCTCCGCCTATCCCGGCAAGATTCTGCGCAGCGGCACCATCAACGTTACCGCCTCCAAGACAGAGATGACCACCCGTCTTACGGGCCTCTCCCGGGAGGGCTCCTACTACCTCTCCGCCATGCTGGTGGATGAGCGGGGCCACACCAGCCCTGTGAAGGTTACAACCTTTACAACCACGGACGATTCCACGCCGGCGTTTGCCACCGGCTACCCCGAGGTCATTCTCACGGTGGACCCCAGCGACGACCAGGAGCAGATCATCCAGGCCCGGGTCATGGCCACCAAGACCTGCCAGCTGTACTATGCTCTGCTGCCCCAGAACTCCACCGCTCCCACGGCAAGCGCGCTGCGGGCGGGCGCCGTCACCGGCAATCTGGGCTACGGCGTGATGGAGGTCTCCAAGAACCGCTCTTACCTGATCTCCCGGGTCAACACCGCCCACCTGGCGGAGGAGACCACCTATGACCTGTACTTCTGGCTCAACGACGCGGACAACGGCAAGAGCTCCGCGGTACGGCGGCTCCAGGTCACCACCAAGGACATGACGCCCCCTGTGGTCACCAATATCTACCAGAGCAAGTCTGACCGCACCAGCGCCCAGATCACCTATTCCATGAGCGAGCGGGCGGACCTGTTCTGGGTGGCTGTCAAGGCCGGCGAGACCCTTCTGCGGCCCACGGTCACCGGCGACATCATCGAGCCCACGGACCTGGCCGCCAAGATTCAGGTGGAGTCCGGCGGCGGCAACGCCGCGGTGGTCAGCAGCGGCAGGACCACGGCGGCCCAGGGCGACACCAACTATACCTTTACCATCAACCGCCTTGAGGAGCAGGGCGTGTACGACCTGTACTACGTGGCCAAGGACCCGGCGGGGAATTACTCCGACGCGGTGCTGGTTCTGGAGGACGTGATGACCACCGATGCGACCCCGCCCCTGGTGGAGGTGGAGTTCAGCCGCTTCAACGAGAGCGCGGGCGGCGTCATCAACCCCTGGGTGGAGAGCGACGTGACCCTGGTGTTCAACGAGATGGTCCGCGGCACCTTCAAAGACGGCAACATGGACCGTTATGACGACTTCTACACCCTCTACGAGAAGGTGACCGGCACCACCGGTACGGAGCAGAACCAGGCCAAGAGCGAATTGGCGGCGGCTCTGCGGAAGTATATCAGGTTCTATCCCGGCACGCCGCCCACCAGCGGCAACCCCCGGCAGGACCCGGTGCTGGACATCGGCCTGGACGATAGCGGCACCCCCCTGCCCGTAGGCACGGACAATCCCAAGAAGGACACCGAGCCCTGCTGGATCGACTTCCGGGAGGCCACGGTCACCCGGACGGACGGCAAAATCAAGATCACCTTCCCCGGCAACGAAGGCATCAAGATGCAGAGCGGCGGCACCTACTTCTTCCGTGTGGAGAGCGTGGTGGACGCCTCCGGCAACATGATTACCCCCAACCCCACCTATCTGCCCAGGCCGAACGGCTTTACCACGGCCTTTGCCACCGTGTATGTTACGTCCAATGACGACGAGAATACGGTGGATGATAAGGCGGCGAAGATCTTTGAGCTGTCTCCGGAGGATACCCAGGCCGTGCCGGAAAATACCCGCTGGGATATGCTGATCTGGACGGATTCGGACATTGAATACACCCTCTATGTCCGGGAAAAGGGTGCGGCCACATGGATTTCCTTGGGTAATTGCATTGCTACCGTGACGAATGTCCCCAGCGGAAAGATTTATAACAGCCTCAGCGGATATACAAACTTTAAGGATAATGTGCTGGACTGCGGTCTGTTCGGAACCTATGAGGGGCGGCCCTACCTGAGGAATTTGACCAAGGAAGTGGAATTTGCCATCGTTCCCAAGGAGGACACGGTGGAGAAAACCATCAACATGGAGATCACCCTGCTGGCGGGCGCCAACACGGTGTTTGACAATATCTCCGTGGCCGGCCAGGGGCAGGCCTCCATGCTGACGGGCCGGGATGTGACGCCCATCGGCGAGCCGGACCCCTTCCCCATTGTCATCTCCCCGCCCAGCAAGGCCCCCACGATCAGGGTTCCCTATTTGGGCATTGACGTGGGTGATGAGGCTGCCTCCGTCATGGTTCAGGTGGACCGGTACGGTACGGTATACTGTATGGCTGTTCCGCTGGTGAGCTATGACACGGATACAGACGGAAATCCTGTCGGCGACGATTATGTGATGCACGATGTGTATCCGGAAGTAAGCGACAGCAGGCCCCGCTTGGAGACGATCCCCACCAGCCAGAATAAGGCTGGGGCAGTCACGACGATGACGCTGGATTCGGACGCTCCCGAACCCCGGCGGGTCATCAACAAGATGAGCCAGGCTGTTACAACCCGCTTTGCCGATTCGGGCAGCGCGTTGCTGAGCACCTACGGAACTACGATCAACATTGGAAGCCTGACGGCAAACACCACATATTTGCTGTATCTGGTCTCCGCGGACGAGAACGGTACTCCGGCCTCCAACGCCATTTGCTACAAGTTCACCACCACGCCGCCGGAACCGCCGAAGATCACCATCGTACCCAGCGGCAGTACCCGGACCAACATTCAAGTGGATAAACCCGCTACTTTGGATTATATCTTGGTGCGCAACCAGCAGATTCAGGGCGCCAGCAATCCTTTTATGGCTAAGTTCACATATGATGATACTACGCCGGGAGCTACAAACCTTGCGGATAAGGAGCTTCCCTCAAACTGGTCGGGAACGGTGCTACAGGCCATGAGAGACGCCTACTATGAGGGCGATGTCTTCAAGGGCAGTATTTTCGATGTCTGTGCGTCCACGGCGGCGAAACAGGAATACGCCGGATATATTCGGGAGCCCAACGATGTGTTTGTGAACCCTGCGCCGGCAATGAATGTCACAACCACTGTGCAGTCTCAAACAGGGCAGTTTAATCTGACAGGTATGGAAGGCCAGAACTACTATACATTGGTCGTGGTAGCCAGAGGTCAGAACTCCACCAGCGATGGGTTCCGTGCCATGTGGTCGTACTACAACATCCAGAACGACTTCCTGTATCTGCTGAGCGGCAGCGTGGACCCGGAAAGCACGAGTGCGAGTCCAGACGTATCCTATACCGGACCTCTGACGCTTACATTCAGCGGCAACCTGCACTTCAACGTGCGGGATGGAAATGAGGAAAAACCGACCCCGGTGGACAGCTGCTGGCTGACTCATGCATTGCATATTACGGACGGCAACAATGTGAGCGATGGTCATGTAAATATCGGATCAATCATGTTCCCATCGTCTTACTCAGCGATTACCATGACGAATCCGACCCCGGAAACAACAGGAACAACGCACGGAAGTACTGTGAAGCAGGTGCTGGAGTTTAATGTGAAGAACGCCAGGCCAGGCACAAGCATTACATTTACAGCGGGAATCTGCGGTTCTAACGGCGCTGTGCGAAACAGCACCAGCGATGCCTCCTTGCAGGTGACGTTAAGGAAGAGAACCACTGGCGGCATAACAGAGTGGTACCTCGAGTGGAACGACGCTTGGAACAGCAGCACCGAGTAATTTACGCAAATAAACCCCTGAGGAGGGCGGGCGGAACCGCCCGCCCTCCCACTCTTTGAAGGACTGGAAAAGGAGTGTAATGTACATGAGATCCAGATTTTTCCGCCGGACCGGGGCGCTGCTTTTGTCCCTGGTTCTGGCATTTTCCCTGGTCCCCGCCGCCGGGGCGGCTGTCACAGGTGTGAGACTGGACGAAACCTCACTGACCCTGAAATTGGGCGATAATGAGACCGCGACACTGACCGCCACAGTGACAGCAGATGCCGGCGAGGATGAGACCGTTACCTGGGAAGTAAGCGGCGATGCAGATGCTGTTACTATCACGGAAAATGGCAATCGTGTGGAAGTCACTGCTGTAAAGGAGGGCAATGCGACTATTACCGCGAAGTCGACAGTGGACAGCAGTCAGACTGCGGCTTGCGCTGTCCGGGTAGAGGCGGCGGACCCGCCTCCCGCCCCCACAGTGACCAAGGTGGAGGTGTCTCCCAAGACACTGGATATGACTGTGGGCGGCAATACGGAGCAGCTTTCCGCCACAGTCACCATGTCCGACGGGTCGACGCCTCCCAGCGTCACATGGTCCGTCACCGCCGGCTCTGCCGTTACGGTGTCCGGCTCCGGCGTGGTCACCGCCGTCAGCGCGGGAAACGCCACTGTGACCGCTTCCGCGGGAGGTCAGAGTGACAGCTACGCTGTCACTGTAACAGCCCCTGTGGCCAACGTGCCCGTCACCGGCGTCAGCATTGACGGCGACCAGAACCAGACCGTGGCCGAGGGCAAAACGCTGGGGCTGACAGCCCTGGTAATGCCCGCCAACGCCTCCAACAAAAATGTCACCTGGTCCAGCGCCGACGCGGCAATCGCCAGCGTGGACGCCAGTACCGGCGTAGTTACCGGCGTCAAGGCCGGCGGCCCCGTCTCCATTACCGTCACCACGGAGGACGGAAACAGCAACGCCAGCGTCAGCGTCACCGTGACCTCCTCCGCCGCGGATTTCAGCGTCACCCCCAGCCGGGGCGCCAACCCCATCAACGTGGGCGCCGTTTCAGGCCGGCCGCCCATGGCGCTGTCCGCGGGCACGGACAAGGCGGTTACCTGGAGCAGCGACAAACCGGAAATCGCCATAGTGAATGCCAACGGTGAGGTCACCGGCGTCAGCCCCGGCACGGCTGAGATCACTGCCGAGGCGGAGGACGGCTCCAAGGGCGTATATCTGGTCACCGTTTCCGGCCTGGTGATCGAAGAGACCTCCATGGACATCGTGGTGGGCTACAGCAAGACCATCGCCTATCAGGCCTTCGGCGCGGCCGCCACCGGCAACGAGACCCCCCGCTGGACCTCCATGCCGGAGTCCATCGCCACCGTCACCAGCGGCGGCCGGGTCACCGGCATGTCCCCCGGCGTCACCACGGTCACCGTCACCAAGGGCCGCTACAGCGCCGAGTGCAAGGTCACCGTGGCGGAGGATGTGGCCAACGCCATCGAGTGCACCCTCAACGCCGGGGAGAAGCTGGACTTCCCCAGCCTGCTCTCTGACCTGAGAAGCCGCTGCCGGGAGAAGACCGAGGCGGACCTGGACTACATCACCAACCTCCAGGTCGCCACCAGCCAGGGTATTCTCCACTACCGCTACGGCTCCCCGGATACCCCCAACCATGGCGTGGGCGGCGTGGACCGCTACTACACCAGCGCCTCCTCCGCCAGTGGCCGCCAGGCCATCTCGGATTTGAGCTTTGTGCCCGCCGGCGGCTTCAAGGGCACCGCCGTCATTGAGTACACGGGGTACAGCACCGAGGGCCAGGCATTCCACGGCACCATCCGGGTGGATGTGAAGAACAGCGGCGATGTGACATACAGCACCGCCATGGGCCGGGCCCTGACCCTCACCGCCAAGGAGTTCAAAGACATCTGCCAGCTGAAGACCAGCCGGAACGCAAGCTATGTCACCTTCACCCAGCCCAGCGCCAGTAAGGGCACCCTCTACTATAATTACAGCCCCGGGCAGTACTCTGCAAAGGTGGACGGCGCCACAAAATACTACCTCAGCAGCAATCCCTCTCTGGAGAAGGTGACCTTCGTCCCGGCGGAAAACTTCACCGGCACGGTCAGCATCCCCTACCGTTGCACGGACACCACCGGCGGCGGCTACTCCGGCACCATGACCATCAACATCTACTCCGCCAGCGGCGAGAGCAATGGCGGCGTGAAGTATACCACCGGCATCAACCAGCGCCTGACCCTGAACGCCAGCGACTTCAATTCTGCCTGCCAGGAGTTCAACGACCGGACGCTGAGCTATATCTATTTTGAGGAGCTGCCTCCTACTTCCCAGGGCGTCCTGTACTATAATTACACCAGCAGCTCCAGCCAACGGGTGGATACCTCCACCCGCTACAACCGCAGCAGTACCAGCCCCCGGCTCTCCAGCGTCACTTTTGTGCCCGCCAGCAATTTCAGCGGCACCGTCACCATCCCCTACACCGGCTATGACACGGCGGGGCAGACCTATAAGGATAATTTGGTTATCCAGGTTACCGATGCGGCGGGAACGGTGTACTACACCACCGGCGTGAACGATCCCGTGACCTTCCGGGCGGAGGACTTCAACGAAGCCTGCCAGCGGGCCAACAACTCCTCCCTGAATTACATCACCTTCACCCTGCCCTCCTCCAGCGTGGGAACGCTGTACCGCAATTACAGAAGCAGCAGCAACACCGGCACCCGGGTCTCCTCCTCCACGCGGCTCTACCGGGGCGGGAGCCCCAGCGTATCTGATGTGACCTTCGTCCCCAAGAGCCGGTATGAGGGCACGGCGTCCATCCCCTTCACCGGCATGGACGCCAGCGGGACCGAGTTTGAGGGCACCGTCAGTATCTCCGTGGGTCAGGGCACCGGGCGGGTGGTGAGCTATTCCACCGCCAGCGGCGGCGTAGTGCGGTTCAACGCCAGCGACTTTAACGCCGCCTGCCGCAGCGCCACGGGGGATGATCTCAGCTACCTGAGCTTTGAGCTCCCCGCCAGCCGGTACGGCACGCTGTACTACCAGTACAACGCCGCCCGGGGCACAGGCACCCAGGTCACCACCTCCACTTCCTACTACCGCAGCGGCAGCAGCCGCCTGCTGGATGACGTCTACTTTGCCTCCGCCAATGTCAACGGCACGGCCTCCTTCCAGTACACGGCCAGGAGCACCGGCGGTGAGCGGTTTACCGGCACGGTGGAGATCGCCATCGGTAATGCCGCTCTGGACAGCGGGTACTCCAGCGGCAACCGCTATATCGGCAGCTCTGCCCCCATCTCCCTGCGGACCCAGGACTTTGAGTCCGCCTGCCAGTCCGCCGGAGGCGGCACACTGTCCTACATCCGTTTTACCAGTCTGCCCAGCGAAAGCGCGGGACGGCTTTACATAAACTATGAGTCCCCCAGCCGTCCCGGCGGGGCCGCCACTACCACCTCCAACTACACCGTCAGCAGCGGACTGACCATCGGGCAGTTGTCCTTCGTCCCCAAGGCGGGGTATCAGGGGCAGGTGAATATCCCCTATATCGGGTACAATACCCAGGGCGGGACCTTCAGCGGCAACGTAACCATCAACATCTCCACAAGCTACTGCGCTACGCCCTTCTACGACGTGGACAGCGGCTGGGACTGGGCGAGGCCCTCCGTGGAGTTCCTGCGGTATGCGGGCATTACCAACGGATACAGTGACGGCACTTTCCGGCCCTCCCGGTCTATCAGCCGGGGCGAGTTTACGCTGATGGTCTGCCGGGCCTTCGGGTTTGACACCTACGGCGGAGCCTCCGGCTTCCCGGACGTGCCCGCCGGCAGCCCCTACGCCGGGGCCGTAGCCACTGCCAGGAGCATGGGCATCGTGGAGGGCAGCGGCGGCCGCTTCCGGCCCGACAGCGCCATCACCCGCCAGAGCGCCATGACCATTATCTGCCGGGCCATGAAGGCGGCGGGAGAGAAGGTGCCGGCCACAGGCAGCGTTGCCCTCAGCGCATACAGTGACCAGGCGCAGATTGCATCTCATGCCAGAGCTTCCGTGGCGGCACTGGTGAGCCTGGGCGTAGTGAAGGGGAGCAGCGATATGCGGATCAATCCCACCAAATCCATCAGCCGGGCGGAGATGGCGGTGATTCTGCACCGCGTACTCACACTCTAAGAAGAGGGGAGAGAAATCTCATGAGGTTTTTCAAAGGTACCCTGCGGGCCGTGCCGGAGAAAGCGGCGGCCGCGCCAGGGGGCCAGGGGGGCCCCAAGGGGGCGCCGGAGCTCTCCTCAGGCATCCGGGTGGAGGTTTTGACCATGGAGAACCACCTTCTCTTTGTGGGGCGGCTGAAGGTTTTGGGCGGCGGCGTTTTGGAGCTGCGGCGTGACACTGGCGATCCGCTGCCCCAGGCCCTTTACAACAGCAAGGTTAAACTTCGGGGCTTTCAAAAGAATTCACAGCCTTTCTGCATGAACGGCACAGTGGGCAAGAGCTCCCGGGACTTCTGGCAGGTGGAAAACCTGGAAATCCTGCAAAATCGGGAGAACCGCAGCTTCTTTCGCCAGAACACCGACTTGGATGCCCGGGTGATGCCCAGCGGTCACTACCGGGGCACGGGCCGGGAGGCGACGGAGTGTAAGGTGCTGGACATCAGTGCCGGCGGCGCCCGGGTCCTGAGCCGGAACGTGTATGTGGAAGGGGATCGTTTTCAGCTGGAGGCGGAGCTGCTGCCGGATGAGCGGCCCTTCTCCGTCGTCTGTCAGGTCCTCCGGATCACGCCGAGAAAGGGCTTCAAGTACGAATATGGCTGTAAATTTGAAGCGCTGAACGAGCAGGAGCAGCAGCGGTTGCTGCGGGCAGTATTCACCATCCAGCGAAAAATTCTCCAGGCCCAGCGGGAATGAGAGCCCCGCGGGCAAATGAGAAAAGACCGGGAGACGGATGATTCCGTCTCCCGGTTTTTTTCGTGCCGGGATTTTGGAGCTTTTACGCATGAAAACCAAAATTTCAGAGAACCTAACCCAGAGCGAACCACCATATTGCCGGGAGGGATGTCTGGCTCTCCCGGTTCTGGAAAAGGAGTGAACCTGTTTTGGAAACTGGAATCCATAACACATCCGAAATCGGGCGGCTGAAAAAGGTTTTGCTGCACCGTCCCGGCGGGGAACTGGAGAATCTGATGCCGGAGTATCTGGAGCGGCTGCTGTTTGACGACATCCCCTACCTGCGGGAGGCGCAGAAGGAGCACGACGCCTTCGCCGAGTGCCTGCGCCAGCAGGGGGTGGAGGTGGTGTACCTCACCGACCTGGTGGTCAATTCCATTACCAGCGGCGAGGTGCGCAAGGACTTCATTCGCCAATTCCTGGACGAAGCGGATATTGGCGACCCCCGGATGCGGGAGTGCCTGGAGGAGTATCTGGGCAGAATGCCGGACCGGGAAATGGTGTCCGCCATGATGGCCGGCGTCCGTAAGAGCCAGCTGCGCCAGGGCAGCGGGCGGCTGGGGGACTTCCTGCCGGCAGAGGGAGACGACTACCCCTTTGCTGTGGACCCTATGCCTAACCTCTATTTCACCCGGGACCCCTTCGCCACCATCGGCACCGGGGTGTCCATCCACAAGATGCACACCGCCACCCGGAACCGGGAGACGCTGTTCGGAAAGCTGGTCTTCGAGCACAACCCCGAGTATATGCACGCCCCCCGCTGGTATGACCGGGGAGAGGTCTCCTCTTTAGAGGGCGGCGATATTCTGGTGCTGTCGCCCCAGGTGCTGGCGGTGGGCATTTCCCAGCGTACCCGGGAGAACTCCATCGACACCCTGGCGGAGGCTGTGCTGAGCCGCAGCAAGACCTTTAAAAAGATCCTGGCCTTCAATATTCCCAAGACCCGTTCCTTCATGCACCTGGATACCGTGTTCACCATGGTGGACCGGGACAAGTTTACCGTCCACCCCAATATCCTCTCCAGCATTACCGTGTTTGTCATGGAGTTGGATGGGGAGCGGCAGATGAAGATTCACCAGGAGGAGGGGCGGTTGGAGGACATCCTCAAAGAGCACCTGGAGCTGGACCATGTGACATTGATTCCCTGCGGGAGAGGCAGTGAGATTGACGCCGCACGGGAGCAGTGGAACGACGGCAGCAACACATTGGCCATCGCCCCCGGCGAGGTAGTGGTGTACTCCCGGAACTATGTGACCAACCGCTCCCTGGAGGAGGCGGGGATCAAGATCCACACCATTCCCAGCGCGGAGCTGAGCCGCGGGCGGGGCGGACCCCGGTGTATGTCGATGCCCCTGTGGAGGAATGATCCCTGAGATTGCCTCTTCCTGGAAGGAGAAGATTTTTCTCGCGGCTGGCGCCGCGGAGGGCGGGATTCAGCCATGAGGATGGCTGGTGCAATGCACCCCCCATTTCTCTGTCTTGCCAGAGAAAAGAGAAAATGGGGGGAGCAGTCCGTGCCGCAAAGCGGCACAACCCCGTCCCCGCCCGAGACGCGAAAATCCCCGTCCCCCGCAGGGGACCCAATCTGTACTATCATTAGAAGAATAAAGGAGAATTTCACTATGGCAGTCAATCTGAAAGGCAGAAGCTTTCTCACATTACAGGATTTCACCCCCGCCGAAATCCGCTACCTCCTGGACTTGGGCCACGACCTGAAGGCCAAGCGCCGGGCCGGCATCTGCGACCCCGCCCTGAAGGGCAAGCACATCGTCCTCCTCTTTGAAAAGACCTCCACCCGCACCCGGTGTTCCTTCGAGGTGGCCGCCACTCAGGAGGGGGCCCATGTCACCTACCTGGACGCCGGCAGTTCCCAGATGGGCAAAAAAGAGTCCTTGGAGGACTCCGCCAAGGTGCTGGGCCGGTTCTTTGACGGCATCGAGTACCGGGGCTATGCCCAGAAGAACGTGGAGGAGCTGGCAAAATACGCCGGCGTCCCCGTGTGGAACGGCCTCACCGACGCCGACCACCCCACCCAGATTCTGGCGGACATGATGACCATTGAAGAACACTGCCACAAACCTCTGAATCAGATCAAAATTGTCTTCCCCGGCGATGTGCGGAACAACATGTGCTACGCCTGGATGATTGGCGCCGCCAAGATGGGAATGCACTTTGTGGGCATCGGCCCGGAGAAGCTGGCCAAGGAGATGGACCAGGAAGTGGTCAAGACTACCTTCGCCACCGCCCGGGAGAACGGTGCCCTGCTGGAGATCACCGACAATATGAACGATGTGAAGGATGCCGACGTGATTTACGGCGATATCTGGGCCTCCATGGGTGAGGAGGCGCTGATCCCTGAGCGGGCGGAGCTGCTGTCCCCCTTCCGGGTGACGGAGGAAACCTTAAAAGCCACCGGTAACCCCAATGTGCTCTATATGCACTGCCTGCCCTCCTTCCACGACTTTGAGACCAAGCTTGCCAAGGAGTGGAAGGACAAGGGTGTGGATATCCGTGAGGTCACTGACGAGGTGTTCCGGGGCCGCCACAGCGTGGTCTTTGACGAGGCGGAGAACCGGATGCACTCCATCAAAGCCGTTCTGGTGGCCACCATCGGCAAATAAAGAGGGAGGCGGTCCTTTGGAGAAGTCCAAATTCCGAATGCCCACGGCCTATACCATTCTGTTTCTGCTAATTATTCTGGTGGCCGTTGCCACATGGATTGTCCCCTCCGGCGCCTACGAGTATGTGGACGAAGTGCCGGTGGCGGGCAGCTACCACTCCACCGCCCCCACGCCCCAGGGCGTCGGGGCGGTGCTGAAGGCCGCCTTCTCCGGTTTCTACGACGCCGTGGACGTGTGCGTGTTCATTCTAATGGTGGGCGGTTTCCTGGGCGTTGTGATGAAAACAGGCGCGGTGGATGCCGGTGTGGCCCGCATCATTCAGCGGCTGGGGGGACGGGAGAAGTGGCTCATTCCCATCCTGATGCTGCTTTTCGGCCTGGGAGGCACCACCTACGGCATGTGGGAGGAGACCATGGCCTTCTACCCGCTGCTGATCCCCGTGTTTCTGGCGGCGGGCTATGACGCCGTAGTGGGTATCTCTGTGATCCTGCTGGGGGCGGGTGCGGGCGTCATCAGCTCCACTGTCAACCCCTTTGCCACCGGTATTGCCGCAGGCTTTGCCGGGGTATCTCTGGGGGAGGGGATTTTGCTGCGGCTTCTCCAGTGGATTGTGTTTGAGAGCGCCGCCATCTGGTTTGTCATGGCCTACGCCGCCAGGGTAAAGAAAAACCCCTCCCGGTCCGTAGTAGGCGTGGGCGCGGGCAAAATCCAGGTGAGCATGGAGGAGCCCCAGCCGGAATATACCCCCAAGCGCAAGGTCATCATGGTCCTCTTCACCCTGGTTTTTCTGGTCATGGTCTACGGCGTCATCCCCTTTGATGAGATGGGACTGCCCCTGCCGGTGCTGGGCTGGTGGTTCCCGGAGCTCAGCGCGTTGTTTCTGCTGGGCGGCGTGGTCATCGGCTTCATCGACGGCCAGCGGGAGGACGAGGTGGCGGAGACCTTCGTGGCCGGCTGCGCGGATCTTTTAGGCGTGGCCTTCATCATCGGTGTCAGCCGGGGCATCACCGTGCTGATGAACGACGGCGGCATCACGGACACGATTCTCCACTGGGGAGAGGAGGCCCTCTCCGGCACGGGGGCTGTCAGTTTTGTGCTGCTGGTGTACCTGCTCTATCTGCCCCTGACAGTGCTGATTCCCTCCTCCTCGGGACTGGCCACGCTGTCGGTACCCATCATAGCGCCCTTGGGAGAGTTCGCCGGTGTGGGAGGCGATCTGGTGGTGACGGCCTTCCAGTCCGCCTCCGGCCTTGTGAACATCGTCACCCCCACGGCAGCGGTGGTGATGGGGGCGCTGGCCCTGGGCCATGTACCCTATGACCGCTGGATAAAATACGTCTGGAAGCTGGTGCTGTATTTTCTGCTGCTGACCATGGCGTTTCTGGTGGCCGGCGTGTGGCTGGGATAGAAAACCGGGAGGCGGATGCCGCGGCGTCCGCCTCCCGGTTTTCTCTGGTGAATATTCATTTTAATATTCACTGTGCTCTGTGAGAGATGCCTGAAAATTCCACAAAGAAACAGGCGAATCCTCCATGTTTTCTGGAGAAATGGAAGAAGTGACCAAATAAATATACATAATTTCTGAAAAACTATTGACAGCTGAGCCCGGGAGTGATAAGGTATCCCCAGCTCAACGGGTAGACCCGTTTGAATGTGTAATATTTCCAGAACGGAAAGAAAACTATGGAAAAGGAAGATTGAGCCATGAAGAAGTATTTTGCACTTTTGCTGACCCTGGCCATGGTGTTGAGCCTGGCCGCCTGCGGCGGCGGGAGCGATGCTCCCGCCAATAGCGACACCCCCGCAAACACCGGCACGCCCGCCAATACGGACGCCCCCGCCGCCTTTACCACTGTGGAAGCGGGCAAGCTCCACATGTCCACCAACGCCGCGTTCCCTCCCTATGAGATGACCACCGACGCCGGCGGCTTCGAGGGCATCGACGTGGAGGTGGCGGACGCCATCGCCAAGAAGCTGGGATTGGAGCTGGTGGTGGACGACATGAGCTTTGACGCCGCCCTCACCGCTGTCCAGACCGGCCAGAGCGACATCGCCATGGCGGGTATCACCGTCAACCCCGTGCGGCAGGAGGTCATGGACTTCTCCGACAGCTACGCCACCGGTGTGCAGGTGATTATCGTCAAGGAAGACTCTCCTATCGCCACGGTGGACGACCTGGCCAGCGCTGAGATGATCGGCACCCAAAAGGCCACCACCGGCTATATCTACTGCTCCGATACCCCGGAGAACGGCGGCTACGGCGAGGACC